>CALRYR010000409.1:0-4539 GCA_943372425.1 Variovorax sp. YR752
TCTTCGCCGGCCTTTGCCTCGGGGTAGAGCTGCGCCATCGACAGCATGAAGTCCTTGCGCGAATCCTGGCCCCAGGCGTAGTCCTGGTTGATCATGTTGTACGTGGCGGCCTTGACGTTGCGCGCCTTCATGTAGCGGGCCAGCGCGACGTTGTCCATGGTCGCGTGCGACGCGGTGCGGAACACGTAGCTGTACTTTCCGTCCTCGAAGATGCGCGGCGTGCCGCAGTCGTAGAGGATCAGGAACTTCTTCATCTCCTCGGCCACCGGTGCCACGGCGAGGCAATCGCCCGAGCCGACGTAGCCGACCACCGCATCGACCTTCTCGCGGTCGTAGAGGTTGCGCAGTTCCTGCACCTGCTTGGTCGCACCGCCGTTCTCGTCGACATAGATCGCCTCGATCTTCATGCCGCCGAAACCGGTCTTGTTGTAGGGCGCGGGCGCCTCGCCCTTGTTGAAGGCCTCGACCAGCGCCTTGGCGCCATTGACTGCGGGAATGCCGAAGCTTTCCGCGGCCTGGCCCGAGAGAAAACTCACCACGCCGACCTTGAAGGTCTCCTGCGCCTGCGCGCCAAGCGCGAGCGCCCCCACGCCCAGGGCGATGGCGGAACGCGCCATGCCGCGGCGCCATGCGCCGACCCGTACCGATCCGATCTGCTGCTTCGATTCCATGTCTTTGTCTCCTTTGTTTTCGATGAACTACCGTGCTTTCGTGATAGGCGTGCGCATGTCCTGCCCCGTCATCTCGAAACCCTTCTGAAAGTCGACCATGTGCTTGCGCGTCCACTCGGCGGCGGCATCGGCGTCGCGCCGTTGCAGCGCGTCGAGGATGGCGCGGTGCGCGGCGAGGTTGCGCGCCTTCGACTGCGGCAGGTGCAGGTGGATCTGCAGCAGCGTGGGGTTGTAGAGCAGGCTGATCGGCTCACGCGCGAGCATCAGCGCGCGGTTGTGGCTCGCGCGGCCGACCAGCGCGTGGAACTCGACGTCGAGCTCCACCAGGCGCATGTTCTCGTCGAGCGAATCGGCGCCCTGCGCCTGCAGTGTGGCGGTGAGCTCGGTGTTGCGCGCCAGGGCCTCGATGTCGGCGGGCTCCGCCTGCTCGGCAGCCAGTCGCGCGGCCAGCGGCTCTAGCGTGACCGCCACCTGCCACAGCTCCTGGAAGGTGGTCTGCTGCAACAGCAGCAGCCGCGCGGCACGCGGCGCCAGGTCGTACAGGCCGGGAAGCGTGACGAAGAGGCGGCGGCCTTCGCGGCGTTGCACCAGGCCTTCCTGCTCGACCTGGCGGATGGCTTCGCGCACCGTCGAGCGATGCACGCCGAAGCGCTCGGCCAGGCTCTGCTCGGTCGGCAGCGGCATGCCGGGCTTGAGCTTGCCGCTGAGGATGCTGCGCTCGATCTCCGACGACACGGCCTTGTAGGCCGGCTCGAGCCGAAGCCGGTTGAACATCGACACGTCATCCGCAGGCGGTGCACTGGCGAGCCGCACGGCGGCCACTGGGCGAGCGGACGAAGGGTTGCCCGCCGTGCGGCGGGGTGCGCGAATGCTGCCGGTCAATCGATGTCTCCTTGCGCTCGTCAACGGCGCATTTCGTTTGTCGGACAATCGGATTTTGGGGAGCGTCATGCGCGGCATGGAGCGGGTTTTCCCCTTGCCGCTCACCAAGACCGGACGCGGCACGGGCCCTGCGCGAGCCTTCTCTCCAATGAGCGAGGTCTACAATCGCCCCCCCTACAACCGTGTCGCGGACGCGTCATTTCACGCGCCAGCGATCGCCGGAGAACGCTGCCAATGTCCGATCTCTCTTCCATGAGCCCCGCGGTCCCTGCCGCACCCAGCGCCGAAGACAAACGCGCCGAATTGCGCCGCGCCGCACTGGAGTACCACCTGCTGCCGGTGCCGGGGAAGATTGCCATCGCGGCCACCAAGCAGATGGTCAATCAGCGCGACCTGGCCCTGGCGTATTCGCCGGGCGTGGCCGCGCCCTGCGAAGAGATCGTCAAGGACCCCGCCAACGCCTACAAGTACACGGCGCGGGGCAACCTGGTGGCCGTCATCACCAACGGCACCGCGGTGCTCGGCCTGGGCGACATCGGTGCGCTGGCTTCCAAGCCGGTGATGGAGGGCAAGGGCGTGCTCTTCAAGAAGTTCGCCGGCGTCGACGTGTTCGACATCGAGATCAACGAGAAGGATCCGCAGAAGCTGGTCGAGATCATCGCGTCGCTGGAGCCCACCTTCGGCGCCATCAATCTCGAGGACATCAAGGCCCCGGACTGCTTCTACGTCGAGCGCGAGCTGCGCAAGCGCATGAAGATCCCGGTGTTCCACGACGACCAGCACGGCACCGCGATCACGGTGGCGGCGGCGCTGCTCAACGGCCTGAAGGTCGCGGGCAAGAACATCGCCGAGGTCAAGCTCGTCACCTCCGGCGCCGGTGCTGCCGCGCTGGCCTGCCTGAACCTGCTGCTCAAGGTCGGCCTGCTGCGCGAGAACGTGTTCGTGACCGACCTGGCCGGCGTGGTCTACGAAGGCCGCGAAGAACTGATGGACGACGACAAGCGCCAGTACATGCAAAAGACGCAGGCGCGCACGCTGTCGGAAGTCATCGAGGGCGCCGACGTGTTCCTGGGCCTGTCGGCCGGCGGTGTGCTGAAGCCGGCGATGGTCGCCAAGATGGCGGCGCGTCCGGTGATCTTCGCGCTGGCCAACCCGAATCCGGAGATCTCGCCGGAAGACGCGCATGCGGTGCGCGGCGACATCATCATGGCGACCGGCCGCACCGACTACCCGAACCAGGTCAACAACGTCCTGTGCTTCCCGTACATCTTCCGCGGTGCGCTCGACTCGGGCGCGACGACGATCACCGACGAGATGGAGATCGCCGCGGTGCGCGCCATCGCCGAACTGGCACAGGCCGAGCAGAGCGAAGTGGTCGCGGCCGCCTACGTCGGCGAGAAGCTGACCTTCGGCCCCGAGTACCTGATCCCCAAGCCCTTCGACCCGCGCTTGATGATGAAGATCGCGCCGGCGGTGGCCAAGGCGGCTGAAGAGAGTGGCGTGGCGACGCGCCCGATCGCCGACCTCGACGCCTACCGCGACAAGCTGCAGAGCTTCGTCTATGCGTCCGGCACGATGATGAAGCCGATCTTCGACGCGGCCAAGCGCGCGACCAAGAAGCGCGTGGCGTTCGCCGAGGGCGAGGAAGAGCGCGTGCTGCGTGCCGTGCAGATCGTGGTCGACGAGGGCCTGGCGCGCCCGACGCTGATCGGCCGCCCGGCCATCATCGCGCAGCGCATCGAGAAGTTCGGCCTGCGCCTGCGCGAAGAACTCGACTACGACATCGTCAACGTCGAACAGGACCATCGCTACCGCGACTTCTGGCAGACCTACCACCGCATGACCGAGCGGATGGGCACGACGGTGCAGACCGCCAAGATCGAGATGCGCCGCCGCCTGACGCTGATCGGCTCGATGCTGCTGCACAAGGGCGAGGTCGACGGCCTCATCTGCGGCACCTGGGGCACCACGGCCATCCACCTGCACCACATCGACCAGGTGATCGGCAAACGCCCCGGCGGCTGCGCCAGCACACCGCAGGACGTGCCGATCTACGCCTGCATGAACGGCCTGCTGCTGCCCGATCGCCAGGTGTTCCTGGTCGACACGCACGTCAACTACGACCCGACGCCGGAAGAGTTGGCCGAGATCACGACCATGGCAGCCGAGGAAATGATGCGCTTCGGCCTGAAGCCGAAGGCGGCGCTGCTGTCGCACTCCAACTTCGGGAGCAGCAACCAGCCCAGCGCGGTCAAGATGCGCCGCGTGCTCGACCTGCTGCGCGTTCAGGCACCCTGGCTCGAGGTCGACGGCGAGATGCATGGCGACGTGGCGCTCGACGGCAAGCAGCGCGCGGCGGTCATGCCCCACAGCGCCCTGGCCGGCGACGCCAACCTGCTGGTGTTCCCGAACCTGGACGCCGCCAACATTTCCTACAACCTGCTCAAGACGGCGGCGGGCGGCAACATCGCCATCGGCCCGGTGCTGCTGGGCGCGGCCAAACCTGTGCACATCCTCACTGCCAGCGCCACCGTCCGGCGCATCGTGAACATGACGGCCTTGACCGTTGCGGACGCCAACGCCGACCGCTGAGCGCATGCGCGACAGCGGTCGCTAACTTCACAGGCGGAGAGCCACCCCAGGCGCCTGCTCAATTATTGGGCAGGCGCTTGCTATTTGCGCGCCCGTGGTGCACACTGGCGGGCTTGAATTCGCGGGTTAACCCCAAGGTTGATCCCTGATTCGGCCCCTTCGCTCTTTTCCTGTGGTGTCCCGTCGGACACCGTTTCATTCATGGCCTCGATCTCGTCGTCTGTGTCCCGATTTGCCGCCGCCGGCCTGCTGCTGGCGGCCTTGGCAACCGGAGCGGACGCCCGGGATTTCCGAGACATCGACCGGACGGCAGCGCGGCAGCCGACGCAGGAATCGATCGCCTTGCGCGACTTGCCGCCCCAGGGTCAACGGACCTACCAGGCGATTCTCGGAG
>CALRYR010000410.1:0-4521 GCA_943372425.1 Variovorax sp. YR752
TCGGCGATCTGCTTGTAGTCCACGTCGCCCTTCACGTAGCCCCAGCGCTTCATCTGCGTGAGCATCCAGACGGCCATCGACTGCCACGGGATCGGGTCGAAGTCGGCGCGGTCGGGCACCGTCTTGATGTTGCCGAGGCCGTCCGCGAAGCGGCCGGTGAGCACCTGCGAAATGACCGTCTCGGGCTGGTTCAGGTACTGCGCCGGCGCGATCACCTTGGCGATGAGTTCGCGGTTCTCGGGCTTGCGCGCCATGGCCGACGCGGTGAGCACCGCGCGGTAGAGCGCCGCGAAGGTGTTCGGGTTCTTCTGGATGAATTCGGTCGACGAGCCGAAGGCACAGCACGGATGGCCGTTCCAGATTTCCTTGGTGAGGATGTGGATGAAGCCCACCTCTTCGAACACCGCACGCTGGTTGAACGGGTCCGGGCCCAGGTAGCCGTCGATGTTGCCGGCGCGCAGGTTCGCAACCATCTCGGCCGGCGGCACCACGCGGATCTGGATGTCGACATCGGGGTTCAGCCCCGCTTCCGCCACGTAGTAACGCAGCAGGAAGTTGTGCATGCTGTACTCGAAAGGCACCGCGAACTTGAAGCCCTTCCACATCTTCGGGTCGCGCTTGTCCTTGTGCTTGTTGGCCAGCGTGATCGCCTGGCCGTTGGTGTTCTGGATGGTCGCGACGTTCATCGGCGTCGCGTTGGAGCCGGCGCCCATCGAGATGGCCAGCGGCATCGGCGACAGGAAGTGCGTCGCGTCGTACTCCTTGTTGAGCATCTTGTCGCGGATCAGCGCCCAGCCCGCCGTCTTCACCACCTCGACGTTCAGTCCCTGCTCTTTGTAGAAGCCCAGGGGGTGCGCCATGATCAGCGGCGTGGCGCAGGTGATCGGGATGAAACCGATCTTCAGGTCCTTCTTCTCCAACGGCGCCTTCTCCTGCGCCATGGCCTGCATCGCGCCGAGCGGGAACACCGAAGCGATGGCCGCGCGCGCCGTGTTGGCACCGACGGCGCGCAGGAAATTGCGGCGCACGCTGTCGACCGGGAACAGCGCCTTGATCAGACTGGCCTCCAGCTTGTCGTCCGACAGGGCCATCGCGCTCGCGTGCTGGTCGGGCGCGTGGTCCTGGCCGCAGGCGCAGCGCAGCATCAGGGGCCGGTCGGCGTCGTACGGGTCGTTCGCTGTCGATTCAGGCAGTCGGGACATGGGTAGCACCTCGTTGAAAAGATGCAGACGCATTGCAAGCCGCGGGCCGGTTCCGGGCCGGCGCAGCCTGTTCGCATGAAATCGCGCAGCGCGGATCGATGCCTTGTAGTGCCAGCCCTACAAGACGGTCGTTGCGAACCGTTTTTTCAGGCCGCGGGCGCCGATTTGCCGTGCCGCTCGGCGTACAGCGCGAGCTCGACATCGTTCTTTGCACCGGTCTTTTCGAGGATGCGCGCCCGGTAGGTGCTCACCGTGTTCGGTGCCAGGCCGAGCTGCGCACCGATTTCGCTCACGCTGTGCCCGGCCGTGAGCAGGCGAAAGACCTGGTGCTCGCGGTGCGACAGCGTTTCCGTCGCCGACACCTTGCTGACAGCCGCCGCCAGCGCCTCCGCCGTGGCCGCCGACACGTAGATGCCACCGGCCGCCGCCTTGCGCACCGCCGCCACCATCGCGTCGGCATCGGCGCTCTTGTTGAGGTAGCCAGCCGCGCCCAATTTGATGCAGCGCACCGCGTACTGGCGCTCCGGGTAGGTCGAGAGCATCAGCACCGGCAGCGCCGGCCAGGCGGCACGCAAGGCCTGCAGCACGTCGAGGCCATCGCGCTCGGGCAAGGCGATGTCGAGCAGCACCACGTCGACGCCCTCGCCCCCCTGCAGCGCCTGCACGCGCTCGATCACCTCGGGGCCGGTCTGCGCTTCGGCGCAGACGACGATCTCCGGCGCGCCGTTCGACAGGTCACCCAGCACCTGCTTCAGACCTTCGCGCACGATGCGGTGGTCGTCGCCGATGAGGACGCGGATGGGGGATGTCATGAGGTCAGTGCGAGGTCGAAAGCGGAAGACGGAGTCGGAATGTACTGCCCTGCCCCGGCTGGCTCGCGATCTCGATGCTGCCGCCGAAATGCAGTGCGCGTTCGCGCATGCCACGCACACCGTACGAGGTCGGTGCGCCGAAGGCCTGCGGCGCGGCGCCGATGCCGTCGTCTTTCACGCGCAGTTCGAGCACGCCGTCGTCGGCGCGGATGCGGATGTCGACGCGCGCCGCACGCGCATGGCGCCCGACGTTGCTCAGCATCTCCTGAAAGATGCGGAACACCGCCATCGCCGCCGGTTCGGGCAGCTCGAGCGTGTCGTCGACCTGCAGGTCCCAGCCGAGGTCGAGTTCGGCCGACTGCACGAACTCGTGCGCCTGCCATTCGAGCGCGGCCCACAGGCCCTGGTGATCGAGGATGCTCGGGCGCAGGTCGGTGATGATGCGGCCGACGTTGTCGACCGCGCGTTCGATGAGCGCGCTCATGTTGTCGCACTTGCCGCGCATCTGCTGGCGCATCGCCTGTGCCGCATCGGCATCGCGCGACTGCTGCTCGCCCAGGCGCTTGCCGATCCAGTTGACGTCCATCTTGAGCGCGACCAGCAGGCTGCCGAGTTCGTCGTGCACCTCGCGGGCGATGCGGGTGCGCTCCTCCTCCCGCACGGAATCCATGTACGCCGACAGCTCACGCACCTGCTGAAGCGCGGCGCTGAGTTCGGCAGTCCTCTCGGCCACGCGCAGCTCGAGCTGGTCGCGCGACTGCTGCAGCGCGGCGGCCGCACGCTTGCGCTCGGTGATGTCGACGAAGGCGATGACCGCACCGCGCACCGTGTCGCCGTCGACGATCGGGTGGCTCGAATACTCGACCGCAAAGGACGTGCCGTCGCGCCGCCAGAACACCTCCGTGTCGATGCGGCACGGCAAGCCGCGGCGGAAGGCGTTGAAGATCGGGCAGTCGGTGTCGGGGTAATGCGAACCGTCGGCATGCGAGTGGTGCGTCAGCTCGTGCATGTTGTGGCCGAGCACCTCGGCCGCGGGCCAGCCGAGCAGCTGCGCACCGGCCCGGTTGATGAACATGCAGTGGCCATCGAGGTCGATGCCGAAGATGCCTTCGCCGGTCGATTCGAGCAGCAGGCTCAGCGGGTGCCGCCACAGCGGATCGACGCCGGCTTCGGCCGCGCTGGGCAGGGTCAGGGCGTGGTCGTGCATGCCGGCGAGGCATGCAACGGCCGTGCCATCGCCGGCCGGCTCACAGCAGGTCTTCGGGCAGCAGCTTGAGCAGCAGCCAGTTCTTGAAGTCACCGAGCCAGCTGGCGCCGGGTTCGTCCTTCGTCATCCTGCGCGTGCCGTCGGCTTCGTGCTCGACCCAGCCCACGCCGTCGCGGCTGTCGTCGAGCTGCAGTTCGTAGGCGCCCAGGGACCGCAGCGGGGTCAACCGGCTGAACTGCTCGACCAGCGCGGGGCTCTCGACCAGGATGCCCACCTCCGTGTTCAGTCGGGCCGAACGGCCATCGAGGTTCATCGAGCCGACGAACATGCGCCGCTGGTCGACGAGCGCGATCTTCGCATGCAGCCGGCCGGACGAACTGCTGAAGTCGCCCAGCGTGCGCTGCCGCGGCAGGAGTTTGGCACTGAGCTCGAACAGCCGGATGCCCGCCTTCAGCATCCGGATGCGGTAGCGCGCGTAGCCGGCATACACCAGAGACTCGTCGGTGGCGTCGAGCGCGTTGGTCAGCACGATCATCTCGACGCCATGGTCCACGCCCTCCTTCATCTGCGCCAGGCCCATCTCGCCGGGAATGAAGTACGGCGAGACCATGATCACCTGCTTCTGCGCCCCCTGCAGCATCGCGATGGTGCGCTGCGTCACGCTGTCAGCGTAGCTCGCCTCCGGGTCGTCCATCGCGATCTTCTTCGGGATGTCCGACACCGCGCGGCCATCGCCCGGCGTCTGCAGCAGGCGCCCGGCCAGCAGCTGATGTGCGATGGGCGGATGGCCCAGCACATCCGCCTCGCGCTCACGCGGCGGCTCGGCCACGCCGACGAGCTGGTCGTGCAGCCAGTTGCGCACGGACGCGCTGTCCGGCGGCACGGTGTCGAGTTCGGCCACGGGCCGCACCTGCGGGCTGTTCCAGAAATCGTCGAAGGTGGCCGACAGATCGGGCACCACCGGCCCGGTCGCCAGCACGTCCATGTCGATGAAGTTGGCCACTTCGCTGCGCATGAAGTATTCGTCGGCGATGTTCCGGCCGCCGACGATGGCCATGCTGTTATCCGCCACGAAGAGCTTGTTGTGCATGCGCCGGTTGATGCGGCGCACGTCGGCCAGCGACAGTACCACCCGCAGGCCCAGCGGCCCGGCCCGCACCGCCAGCGGATTGAAGAGCCGCAGCTCGAAGTTCGGCTGCGAAGCCAGCGCAGCGAAGAGCTCGTCCTTGCCCGCGGTGTAGAAGTCGTCGACCAGCAGGCGCACGCGCACGCCGCGGCGGGCGGCTTCCAGCAAGGCCTC
>CALRYR010000411.1:0-4521 GCA_943372425.1 Variovorax sp. YR752
GCCGTGCGTGCTGACGCCCAGCCGCAGGCCGGCCGTGCGGATGCGCCGCAGGTCATCGGATGCGAGCGCATCGAGGTCTTCCTGCCCGAGGTGCACGCCATAGGCGCCCGCAGCGATGGCGGCCTGCCAGTGGTCGTTGATGAACAGCAGCGCGCCAGTGCCTTGCACGGCCTGCACGGCCGCGACGACTTCGCGCTCGATGGCATCGGCGTCGGCCGACTTGAAGCGCAACTGCACGGTCGGCACGCCGGCACGCGCCATGCGGCCGACCCATGCGGCATCGGGCAGCACGGCATAGAGGCCGAGGCGTTCAGGGCAAAGCACGAACGCGTCGGTGCGCGCATCGGGCGGGAAGGTGCCCATGCCGAAATCGGCGGGCGAATCGGGCCAGGCGTGCGCGTCGAAGCGGCCGGTGCGCGCGGTTTGCGCATGCCATGCGCAGGCCAGGCATTCGGCATCGGCCTCGATGAAGCCGAGCGTCATGCACGCCTGCTTGGCAGCGCGGTACACCGCATGCTCGGATCGGAAGGCGACTTGCGACGTCGTGATCGTGCCGAAGCGCGCAGCATGCGCGGCAACGATGTCGGCGGCGGTGGGGGTTGTGTCGTTCATGCGGTGTCGTGATGCCAGAAGGGCGTGCCGAGGACCGGCGTGCTGGGTTGCGCGGAGGCCTGTGCGGCCATCGCGCCCGCGCGGTGGGCGCCGCGGCCGGCCTGCACCGCGTCGGCGAAGGCGCCGGCCATGGCGACAGGGTCCTGCGCCAGCGCGACGGCGGTGTTGAGCAGCACGCCGTCGTAGCCCCACTCCATCACCTGGCAAGCGTGCGAGGGCAGGCCGAGGCCGGCGTCGACCAGCAAGGGCACGTCGAGCCGTTCGCGCAGCAGTTGCAGCGCGTACGGGTTGACGGGGCCCCTGCCGGTGCCGATCGGCGCGGCCCAGGGCATGACGGCCTGGCAGCCGACGTCGACCAGCCGCTGGCACAGCACCAGGTCTTCGGTGCAGTAGGGCAGCACCCGAAAGCCTTCGCGGATGAGCCGTGCGGCGGCGTCGACCAGGTTCAGCGTGTCGGGTTGCAGCGTGTAGTCGTCGCCGATCAGCTCGAGCTTGATCCATGGCGTGTCGAACAGCTCGCGCGCCATCTGCGCGGTGGCGATCACTTCCTGCACGCCGTGGCAGCCGGCGGTGTTGGGCAGCACCGGTACGCCGAGTTGGTTCAGCAATCGCCAGAAGCCGTTGTTGTCGTGGCCTCCGGTGCCAGGCACAGCCGTCTGCCGGCGCAGCGAGGCCGTGAGCATGGCCGGCCGCGCGCGCCGCACCGCGGCTTCGAGCACGTCGGGCGATGGATAGCGTGCCGTGCCCAACAGTAGGCGGCTGTGGAAGGTCTGGCCATACAGGACCAGCGGGTCGTAGGGTGTCGATGCGTTCATGGGGTCTAGCCTCCGGTCACCGGGCGAATGACTTCGAGCCGGTCGTCGTTCTTCAGCGCGTGCGCGGCATAGGCCGAGCGCGGCACGAACTCGCGATTGACCGCCACCGCGTAGGGCGGCACGGCGTTCATGGCGGCCAGCGCATCGGCCACCGTGGCCGGCTCGGGCAAGGTGTACGGCATGTCGTTGATCAGCACGTGCATGCCGCGGCCTCCATCGGCAGCTCGAAGCGCTCGGCCAGCGCCGAGTGCCCGGTGGCCAGCAGTTCCATCGCCATGTCGAGCATCGCGGGTGCGACCAGAAAGCCATGGCGGTACAGGCCGTTGATCTGCAGCACGCGTGGGCGTGGCTGGCGGATCGACGGCAGGTTGTCGGGCAGCGTCGGCCGGCATTGCGTCGCGATCTCCAGGATGCGTGCTTCGGCGAAGCCGCTGTGCACCGCATAGGCCGCGCTCAGCAGTTCGAGCGTCGAGCGCACGCTCGCTGGCGACAGGTCGGCCGATTCGATCTCGGTGGCGCCGATGACGAACACGCCCCCGGGCTTGGGCGCGATGTAGAGCGGGTAGCGCGGATGCACCAGCCGCACCGGCCGCGTGATCGCGACCTCGGGCGCGTGCACGCGGATCACCTCGCCGCGCACGCCGCGCAGCGATGGCCATTGCGGGCGTGCACCGAGTCCGCGGCAGTCGATCACGCGTTCGTTCGGTGCGGGCGCAAAGTCGTCGAGCGCGCGGGGGCTGTGCCAGTGCAGGCGCACGTTCGGCATCGCTTCCAATGCAGCGCGCAGGGCGTCGAGCAGCGCGCGGTTGTCGAGCTGGCCTTCGTCCGGCAGAAACAGTCCCTGCGCGAAGCGGTTGCCCAGGGCCGGCTCCAGCGCTGCGATGCGATCGGCGTCGACGCGCTGCATCGCCGGCAGTGCGGGCACCTGCTCGCCGGTGCGTTCTAGCACCCGCGCCAGCCGCGCCGCTTCGGCCGCGTCCTGCCGGTGCCACAGCACCAGCGTGCCTTCGCGCTGGAAGAAGACGGGCGCGTCGAGCGAGTCCAGCAGCGCCGGCCAGCGCGCGAGTGCGTGGTGGCCCATGCGCACCACCGACGCGGGCGCCACGGCCGATTCGGCCAGCGGCGCGAGCATGGCGGCGGCCACGCGCGCGGCGGCGCCCTCGGCCTCCGGGCCGGCCGCGTCGAACACGGCGACCTGGCAGCCGGCACGCGACAAGGCGAGTGCCATCAGGCGCCCCATCAAGCCGGCGCCGAGCACGGTTGCCGCTTCGAAGGGCAAGGTGCTCATCGTGTCGCCGCGACGGTGCGTCGCACCCATCGCCCATAATTTTCGAGATGACGAACCTGCCCGCCACCGACCCGCCGCCGACGCAGCGCTATGCCCGCGTGCTTTCCATCGCCGGCTCCGACAGCAGCGGGGGTGCCGGCATCCAGGCCGACCTCAAGACCTTCGCGGCACTCGGCTGCTACGGCATGACGGCGATCACCGCGCTCACCGCGCAGAACACGCGCGGCGTCGCCGGCATCCATGCGGTGCCGCCCGCATTCCTCAAGGCGCAGATCCAGGCGGTGGTGGAGGACATCGGCGTCGACGCGGTCAAGCTCGGCATGCTGCCGACGCCAGGGAGCGTCGATGTGGTCGCCTGGGCTATTGAGCACTACCGCCTGCCGAACGTCGTGCTCGACCCGGTGATGGTTGCCACCAGCGGCGACCGCCTGATCGCGCAAGAGACCGTGGCGGCGCTGGTGCGCGAACTGTTCCCGCGTGCGGCGGTCGTGACGCCGAACCTCGATGAAGCGGCGCTGCTGGTCGGCCATGCGATCGACGGCATCGACGCACTCGACGGTGCCACCGACGAGTTGCTCGCGCTCGGCGCCCGGGGCGTGCTGATCAAGGGCGGGCATCTGTCGGGCGAAGAGGTCGTCGACGTGCTGGGCCTGAAGGGCGATGCGCGCCACCGCTATGCGTCGGCGCGCATCGCTAGCCGCAACCTGCACGGCACCGGCTGCACGCTCTCGTCGGCCATCGCAGCGCAACTCGCGCTCGGTCACGCCTTGCCCGACGCCGTCGGCCTGGCGCGCCGCTACGTGCTCGGCGCGATCGCCGCGGGTGCCGAGGTCCGGACCGGCGGCGGGCACGGCCCGCTCAACCACGGCTTCGCGCCGGTGCCGATGCATCGGCTGCCGCAGTGATCATGTGTGCCATCCATTTGCTCCATGCAAAGTGTTTGGCAGGTGGGCGTGGCCCGAATGCACGGCAGGCACCTGAAAGAGGTGCTGCAGCATCACGGCGTTCGGGCCGGCTTCCCTGCGCGAGGATTACCTCGGGCCGTCTTCGTCACGGACGAAAACAGCGCAATCAGGTTCAAAGGGACTTTCTCAGCCGGGTCGGCAAGCCGATCCAGCACCCCTAGCGAGCCGCCATTCTAGGTCCGAGCGTGCGGGCGTCCCCATCGGCGCCATGGGAAGAGGGCTTCTGTCTTACACAGGGATCGCCCTGATGCATCGAAAAACGGCAGATTGCCTTGCCGATCCCTCCCACTCCCAACTTCTCCCGAGGACCCTTGCCATGCCAGAGCCCTTGTCACTCGTCGACGTCCCTCACCATGCATCGTCCGCCGCGCTCAGATCGGCAGCCGCACATGCGACGCACGCACGGGCGCATGGCCTGAGCTCTGCGCAACGTGCTGCGAAGCGTGGCGTCGACATCGTCGGGGCGCTTTTCTTCTTCGTGCTGTTCGGCCCGCTTTATCTGCTGGTGGCAGCCGCTGTGTGGCTCGACACGGGCGGGCCGGTGCATTTCTGGCAGGTGCGCCTGGGGCAGAACGGGCGGAGCTTTCGCTTCTACAAGTTCCGCTCGATGGTGCCGGGCGCCGACAAGATCCTGGCGCAGCATCTGGCCAGCGACCCGGCGGCGCGACGCCAGTGGGACCTGTTCCAGAAGCTCGACGACGACCCGCGCATCACCCGCGTCGGGCGGCTCATCCGCAGACTGAGCCTCGACGAGCTGCCGCAGTTCTTCAACGTCCTCAAGGGCGACATGAGCCTGGTCGGGCCGCGGCCTTGCATGGTGCGCCAGCGCAGCCTGTACGGC
>CALRYR010000412.1:0-4498 GCA_943372425.1 Variovorax sp. YR752
CATGACGAATTCCATCCCCGCCCGCCTGGCCGGCCGCCATGTGCTGGTGACCGGCGCGGGCGGCGGCATCGGCCTCGCGATCGTGCAGGCCTGCCTGGCCGAAGGCGCGCGCTGCAGCGTGGTCGATCGCGAGGCCGAAGCACCAGAAGCGGTGCGCACGCTCGCGGCCAGACATGCCGACACGCTGGCCTACATCGCCGCCGACGTGACCGACCGTGCGGCCGTCACCCGCATGCTGGCCGCTGCGCAGGCCCGCTTTGGCGCGCTGCATACGCTGGTCAACAACGCGGCGGTGTTCGACATGGCGCCGCTGCTGGAGAGCGACGAGGCCTCCTTCGACCGGCTGTTCGCCGTCAACGTGAAGGGCATGTTCTTCACCATGCAGGCGGTGCTGCAGCACATGGTCGAGGCCGGCACGCCGGGCGCATCGGTGGTGAACCTGGCCTCGCAGGCCGGGCGGCGTGGCGAGGCGCTGGTGTCGCACTACTGCGCGACCAAGGCCGCGGTGATCAGCTACACACAGAGCGCGGCGCTGGCGATGGCGCCGCACGGCATCCGCATCAACGGCATCGCGCCGGGCGTGGTCGACACGCCCATGTGGGCCGGTGTGGACGCGCTGTTCGCGCGATACGAGAACCTGCCGCTGGGCGAGAAGAAGCGCCAAGTCGGTCTGGCCGTGCCGCTGGGCCGCATGGGCACGCCTGGCGACATGGCGGGCGCGGTGGTGTTCCTGGCCAGCGACGAGGCCCGCTACATCACGGCGCAGACGCTCAACGTCGACGGTGGTAGTGTGATGAGCTGACCACGGCGCGGCACGACCTGCAAAAGCGTATGCGATCCCTTCCCCGTCAGCGCGAACCCGAACTTGAGCACGATCTCGCGCGCTCACCGGCGCTCGGCTACGAGGCGCCCGCGGAAGCTGGCTGGGTGCGCTGCCTGGCGCACGGCTACCCGAGCCCCCTGGCGCGCTGGCATTGCCACGACGAGTACGAGTTGCACCTGATCACCTCGACTTCCGGCAAGGCCTTCGTCGGCGACTGGATCGGCCCCTTCCAGCCCGGCCACCTGGTGCTCTGCGGACCGCGCCTGCCGCACAATTGGATCTCGCTCGACACGCCCGACAGCGGCGTGCCCGCGCGTGACCTGGTGATCCAGTTCCGCCACGATCCGGTGGCCGAGGCCGCGCGCCAGATTCCCGAACTGGGCGAGATGCAGCTGCTGCTCGAACGCGCGCGGCACGGCATCGAGTTCTTCGGCTTCTCCGAGCAGGCCGAGCGCCACTGGCACCAGGTCAAGGCCACGCACGGCCTGCGCCGGCTCGCGGCCTTCTGCGAGTTCCTGGCCGACCTGGCCGACTGGACCGATTACCGGCTGCTGTCGAGCGTACAGATGAAGGGGGCCGAGGGAGATGCCGAGGTCGAGCGCATCAACGCCATCGTCAACCGCATCACCGACAACGTGGCCGAGCCGATCGCGATGGCCGAAGTTGCGGCCGAGTTGGGCATGAGCGAGAGCCGCTTCAGCCGCTACTTCCGCCGCGCCACCGGCAACAGCTTCACCGACTTCGTGAACCGGGTGCGCATCAACAACGCCTGCCACCTGCTGATGCAGACCGACCACTACGTGACCGACATCTGCTACCAGGTGGGCTTCAACAACGTCGCCAATTTCAACCGGCGCTTCCTCGAGGTGAAGGGCATGACGCCGAGCGAGTTCCGCCGACAGGCTGACAGCCGCTTCGGGGGCGCTCACTGAAATCGGAGGCGGACATCCGGACGCAGAGATCTCGCAAAAAGCGCAAAAACGACAGAGAAGAACTTCAATGCCTTCTTTCGCGTCCTCTGCGAAATCTCTGCGTCCTCTGCGCCCGGTCAAGTCCGAGTTCTTCTGTCATGACAACCGAGCTAAACAATGTACCTGGGACTCGACCTCGGCACCTCCGAGCTGAAGGCACTGCTGCTCGCGGACGACCACTCAATCGTCGGCGTAGCGCGCGCGTCGTTGACCGTCAGCCGGCCACAAGCGCTGTGGTCGGAACAGCACCCCGCGCAATGGTGGGATGCGCTCGAAACCGTGATGCAGGCGCTGCGCGCCGCGCATGCCGATGCGCTGGCGCAGGTGCGCGCGATCGGCCTGTCGGGCCAGATGCATGGCGCCGTGCTGCTCGATGCGGCCCACGACGTGTTGCGCCCCGCGATCCTCTGGAACGACGGCCGCAGCGCCGCGCAGTGCGATGAACTCGCCGCCGCGGTGCCGCGCCTGGGCGAGATCGCGGGCAACCTCGCGATGCCGGGCTTCACTGCGCCCAAGCTGCTGTGGGTGCGTGCCCACGAGCCCGAGGTGTTCGCGCGCACCGCCCACGTGCTGCTGCCCAAGGACTGGCTGCGCTGGCGCCTGAGCGGCGAGATGGCGAGCGACATGTCCGATGCGGCCGGCACCTTGTGGCTCGACGTGGGCGCGCGCGACTGGTCGGACGAGCTGCTGGCCGCCACCGGCCTCACGCGTGCGCACATGCCGCGGCTGGTCGAGGGTAGCGCGGTGTCGGCGATGCTGTCGCCTGCACTGGCCGCGCGCTGGGGCCTGGGGCCGCAGGTCGCGATCGCTGGCGGCGCGGGCGACAACGCGGCCAGCGCGATCGGCATGGGCGTTGTGGCGGCAGGACAGGGCTTCGTCTCGCTGGGCACCTCGGGCGTGATCTTCGTCGCCACCGACCATTTCACGCCCAACCCCGCGCAGGCGGTGCATGCCTTCTGCCATGCGCTGCCGGGCCGCTGGCACCAGATGTCGGTGATGCTGTCGGCGGCCAGCGCGCTGAGCTGGGCGGTGCGCGCCTTCGGCTTGGCCGACGAGGTGGCCTTGCTCGCGGCCGCGGCCGGGCTCGATGCGCCCGCGCGCGCCGCGGCACCGCTGTTCCTGCCCTACCTGTCGGGCGAGCGCTCGCCGCACAACGATGCGCAGGCGCAGGGCACGTTGTTCGGCCTGACGCATGCGCATGGCCCGGCCGATGTCGCCTATGCAGTGGTCGAAGGCGTGAGCTTCGGCCTGCGCGACGGCCTCGACTCGCTGCAGCCGCCGGAGGGCGACCTGGCGCTGGTCGGCGGCGGCGCGCGCAGCGTCTGGTGGGCGCAGCTGCTGGCCGACATCCTTGAGGTGCCGCTGGCGCTGGGGCAGGGCGGCGAGGCCGGTGGCGCGCTCGGTGCCGCGCGGCTGGCCTGGCTGGCGGACGGCGGCAGCGTCGAGGCGGTATGTCCTGCGCCCGCCCTGCGTCAGCGCTTCGTGCCCGATGTGTCGCGGCAGGCGTCGCACCGTGCGCGGCATGCGCGCTTCCAGGCGCTCTACCGCGCGCTCAAGCCCTGCTTTCCGCGCTGAGGAAAGGGTTCAGGCACTGTGGGATCGCACAGATGCTGCTCTTTGCGACCCCACGGTGAGCCTGTCGGACGCGCCGACGCGGCATACTCGCCGGCGATGAACGACGCCAACGATTCCCTCCCCGACCTGGTCGCGCGCGTGGCTGGACTGCTCGAGCGGCGCGGTGCCCTGCTCGTGACCGCCGAGAGCTGCACCGGCGGACTGATCGCCGCCGCGTGCACCGAGCGCGCCGGCTCCAGCGCCTGGTTCGAACGCGGCTTCGTCAGCTATTCCAACGAGGCCAAGCACGAGGCGCTCGGCGTCGACGCCGCGCTGATCGCCGCGCATGGCGCCGTCAGCGAGCCGGTCGCCCGCGCGATGGCCGACGGCGCCATCGCCCATTCGCGCGCGCAGGTGTCGCTCGCGGTCACCGGCATCGCCGGCCCGACCGGCGGCTCGCCCGAGAAGCCGGTGGGCACCGTGTGGTTCGGCTGGTCGGTGGGCGGCACCACACGCACCGAACGCCGCCGCTTCGACGGCGATCGCACGACGGTGCGCCAGGCCACCGTGGCCCATGCGCTGCAGACGCTGGCGACCCTTCTCGACCAGCCCTGAAGAAGGACGAACCATGCACGCCAACGAACAGACGATCCGCCGCTTCTACGACGCCTTCGCGCGGCTGGACGCCGACACCATGGCGGCCTGCTACGCGCCCGACGCGACCTTCCGCGACGAGGTCTTCGACCTGCGCGGCGCGCGCGAGGTCGGCGGCATGTGGAAGATGCTGTGCGCCGGCACACAGGCCAAGGGCGCGCACGTCTGGCAGCTGACCTATCGCGACGTGCAGGCCGACGCCGCAGGCGGCCAGGCGCACTGGGACGCCCATTACCTCTTCAGCGCCACCGGCCGCATCGTCGACAACGCGATCGACGCACGCTTCACCTTCACGCCCGAAGGCCTGATCGCGACGCACCGCGACCGCTTCGCCTTCTGGACCTGGGCGCGCCAGGCGCTGGGCCTGCCGGGCCTGCTGCTGGGCTGGTCGCCCAGCCTGCGGCGCAAGGTGCGCGGCACCGCTGCGTCGAACCTCAAGGCCTTCCTCGCCCGCAACCCTTGACCCCTTGCACGGAGCCCGCCATGCCCGACATCC
>CALRYR010000413.1:0-4480 GCA_943372425.1 Variovorax sp. YR752
TGCTCAGCGGCCACGGCTCGTCGTAGAGGGAGCCGTTTCGGCTACACGCCGAGCAGCTGCTGCAAACGCGTGCTGGTCGTCGTGTACTGCAGGTGGATCGCCTTGCCGGGGAACACCCGCGCGGCGGCGCCCCAGGCGGCCAGCGTGGCTTCGTGGAACCCGCAGACGATCAGCTTCTTCTTGCCCGGGTAGGTGTTGATGTCGCCGACCGCGAAGACGCCCGGCGCGCGCGTCTCGAACTTCTCGGTGTCGACCGGCACCTGCTTGCGCTCGAGTTCGAGACCCCAGTCGGCGATCGGGCCGAGGCGCGGCGAGATGCCGAGGCAGGCGATGAAGGCGTCGATCGGACGCGACACGATGCGGGTGTCGGGCAGCGTCACTTCGAGCTCGCTGCCGTCGAATCCCGACGGCTGGCCGACGACGAAGCTCAGCGTGCCGTCCGCGACGTGCGCACGCAGTGCCGCGACCCGGGCCGGATCGGCCTGGAAGCCGTCGCGCCGGTGGAGCAGCGTCACATGGGCGGCATGGCCGACCAGTGCCAGGGCGGTGTCGAGCGCCGAGTCGTCCCCGCCGTTCACCACGACCGTCCGGCCCGCGAAGCGGTCGAGGGTGTCGGGGTGATAGAAGAGCGTCGAGCCCTCGAACGCCTCGACGCCCTCGATGGTCAGGCGGCGTGGCATGAAGGCGCCGACGCCGGCCGCAATGATGACGGTCTTCGCGAGGAATTCGGTGGCGTGGTCGGTCGACAGGCGCCAGCGCCCGTCGGGCTCGCGCGCCAGCGTCTCAACGCGCTGGCCCAGGTGCATCACGGGCTTGAACGGGGCGACCTGGAGCAACAGCGAATCGACGAGGCCGCGGCCGGTGGTGGCCGGCGTGCCCGGAATGTCGTAGAGCGGTTTGTCGCCGTACAGCTCGACGCACTGACCACCCGCGTGGGGCAGGGCGTCGACCATGTGGCAGGAGATCTCGAGCAGGCCGAGCTGGAAGGCCTGGAACAGCCCGACCGGGCCGGCACCGATGATCAGCGCGTCGGTCTCGATCGGGGGGCGCGCCGACATCGGACGCTTACTTCACCAGTTCCGAGATCTTGTTGGGCTTGTCTTTCCAGTCGTCGGCATCCGGCAGCGGGGCCTTGCGCTTCGTGATGCTCTTCCAGCCTGCCGCCAGGGCGAGCTCGGCGTTGAGCTTGATGAAGGCGAGTTGGTCGGCCGGCAGGTCTTCTTCCGCGAAGATGGCGTTGGCTGGGCATTCGGGGATGCAGACGGCGCAATCGATGCATTCGTCCGGGTCGATCACCAGCATGTTGGGGCCTTCACGGAAACAGTCAACGGGACACACGTCGACGCAATCGGTGTATTTGCAGCGGATGCAGTTTTCGGAAACGACGTGTGTCATGAGAGTCTGTGCCGCCAGTGCGCGGCGTAGTGAAATCGGGGGAAACCCCGCATTTTAAGGGCTCGCGGAAAGCGTCAAGCCGCAGCCGGACGAACCAGCACCGCGGCCGCGGTCTTGTGGGTGGCCGTGTCGACCAGCACGAGCGAGCCGAGCGTCCGCGATTGGGCGAAAGGCAGCACGGCCAGCGGTTGCTGCAGCGCCAGCACCACGTCGCCGATCGCGTTGGCTTCCAGCTGGGCGGCCGGCCTGGCTTCGAGCGTGGCGATGTCGACCCGGTCGACGATCCGCGCCACCTTGGCCTTGACCCAGCGGTGGCCCTGCAGCGCCCAGTAGACGCGGCCCGGCACCAGCGGCTCATCGTCGAGCCAGGCGACCGTGGCGGTGATCTCGCGCACCGGCGTGAAGGCGCCGGGCGCCAGCAGCCAATCGCCGCGGGACACGTCGAGTTCGCGGTCGAGCACGATGCCGGCGCTGTGGCCGGCATGAACCGTCTTCGGCTGGCGCGTGTGGCCCAGCACCTGCGCCACCGTCGCCGTTTGCCCGCTGGGCATGACGGTGACTTGCTGGCCGGGCTCGACGTGGCCGCTGGCGACGCGGCCCCAGAACACGCGACGGCCTTGCGAGGTGTCCGACGACGACGAGAACTTCTCCACCCACTGCACCGGGAAGGCGAAAGGCACGGCCTCGTCCTGCGCGGTCACCGGCAGGCCTTCGAGCAGGTCGAGCAGGGCCGGGCCCTGGTAGCCGCACCAGCCTTCGTGGGCCGACACGACGTTCCAGCCCTTGAGGGCAGAGATCGGCACGATGGCGGCGACCTTCACGCCCGCGCTGGCGGCGAAGGCGTTCAGCGCGTTCGAGATGCGTTCGAAGGCCAGCTCGGCGTCGGTGATGGCGTCGAGCTTGTTGACCGCGAACACGATCGACTGCACGCGCAACAGATGGCACAGCAACGCATGGCGGCGCGTCTGCGCGAGCAACTCGCCCTTGACCACTTCGCCGTCGGTCACCTCGGCCGCCCAGCCCAGCTTGGTCGCGTCGACCAGCACGACAGCGGCATCGGCGCTCGATGCAGCCGTGACCATGTTGCGCGTGTACTGCTCGTGGCCCGGCGCGTCGCCGATGATGAACTTGCGCTTGGCGGTCGCGAAATAGCGGTAGGCCACGTCGATGGTGATGCCCTGCTCGCGTTCGGCCGAGAGGCCGTCAGTCAGCAGCGCCAGGTCGGTTTCGCCGCCGCGCTGTACGCCCGCGAGCTGGTCCTGCAGCACGGTCTTGCTGTCGACCAGCAGGCGGCCGATCAGCGTGCTCTTGCCGTCGTCGACCGAGCCGCAGGTGATGAAGCGCAGGGCGGCGCCGGTGTCGGCGGCAATGTTGGATTCGAGGGTGGTGGCGGTCATCAGAAGTAGCCGTCTTTCTTGCGTTTTTCCATGGAGGCTTCGGACGTCATGTCGTCCATGCGCGTGGCGCCGCGCTCGCTCACGTCGACGCTCAGCGTCTCGAGCACCACGTCGCCGGCATCGGCCGCGAGGCTGGCGACCGGGCAGGTCGTCGTGATGTCGCCCACAGTGCGGAAGCGCACGTCGCGTGTCTCGATGGTCTCGCCATCGCGCGCAGGGGTCAGCGGCGTCACCGGCACCAACAGCCCGCGGCGCTCGACCACTTCCCGCTTGTGCGTGTAGTAGATCGAGGGCAGCGCGACGTTCTCGCGTTCGATGTACTGCCACACGTCGAGCTCGGTCCAGTTCGAGATGGGGAACACGCGGAAGTGCTCGCCCGGTGTCAGGCGCGTGTTGAACAGCGTCCATAGTTCGGGGCGCTGGTCTTTCGGCTGCCACTGGCCGAAGGCGTCGCGGTGCGAAAAGATGCGTTCCTTGGCGCGCGCCTTTTCCTCGTCGCGGCGCGCGCCGCCGATGAGCGCGTCGAAGCGGAATTCCTCGATGGCCTCGAGCAGCGTGACCGACTGGTGCGCGTTGCGGGATTCGCCCGGGTGCGCCAGCCGCACGGTGCCGCGCGCCATCGAGTCCTCGACGCTGCGCACGATCAGCTCGGCGCCCAGTTCCTTGGCGCGGAAGTCACGGAAGTCGGTCACCTCGGGGAAGTTGTGGCCGGTGTCGATCATCAGCAGCGGGTAGGGCAGGCGGCCCGTGCCAAAGGCCTTCTCCGCGCACTTCAGCAGCACCAGCGAATCCTTGCCGCCCGAGAACAGCAGGGTCGGGCGATCGAAGGCGGCGGCGACTTCGCGCAGGATGAAGATGGCTTCTTCCTCGAGCGCGTCGAGGTGCGTGTTGGACAGTTGCGCGGGAGAGTGCATCGGTTGCAGCAGTTCGGAGTCGGTGCGGGCGTTCATGGGAGTTCCTCAGTGCGACAGATGCAGCCCGCATTCGCGGTTGTCTTCACCCTTGGTCGGGTCCACGTAGTCGAAGTTGTTGGGCAGGCCGTGCGCTTCGCAGTATTCGTAGAGGTCTTTCGACGACCAGTGCAGCAGCGGCGCGACCTTGATCAGGCCGTCGGGGTTGATGCTGACCGGGTCCATCTGCGCACGCACGGCGGTGTCGGTGGCGCGCAGTGCGGTGAACCACACCTTCGGCGCCGTCTCGCGCAAGGCGCGGGCGAAGGGTTCCAGCTTCACCTCTTCGGTGAAGGCGGCGTGGCGCGGATCGTCCAGCGCCGGCGTCGGGCCCTCCACCGCTTCGCGGTGCGCGCGCGAGCGACGCGGCAGGTAGATGTGCAGGTCCAGCCCGAGCTGCTTGGTCACTTCGTCGGCGAAGCGGTAGGTGGCTTCGGTGTTGTAGCCGTTGTCCATCCAGACCACCGGCACGTCACGCTTCGCGCGCGTGACCATGTGCAGGATCACGGCCTCGAAGGGGCGGAAGTTGGTGGTGATGATCGCGGGCTGACCGAGGCCGATGGCCCAGTCGACCAGGCCGCTGGCGTTGCGGCCCAGTTCGGTGTTGACGTGTGCAAGATCGATGCGCATGGGGCAAAAGTTTTCGTGGGAGCCCGAACTTTAGGGAGAGCCCTTATGGAAGCAAACGATCTTTTAGTTCGCGCTTTATGCGGATAAGCAAATGCGCCAGCGTTCATG
>CALRYR010000414.1:0-4477 GCA_943372425.1 Variovorax sp. YR752
GCGGCGATGTAGAGCTGCGGCGCGACGATCTTGCCGGTCTGGCCCACTTGCCAGTCGTTCGGCGCGTAGCCCGCGTCGACCGCGGCGCGCGACGCGCCCAGGCCGGCGTTGAGCTTGTCGGCCAGCGGTGCCATCACCTCGGTGAACTTCTCCGAGCTGCCCAGCGCGCGGCCGCCCGACACGATGATCTTGGCGGCGGTGAGTTCGGGGCGTTCGCTCTTCGTGACTTCGCGGCCGACGAAGCTCGACTTGCCGCTGTCGGCCACACCTTCGGCCGTCTCGACCGTCGCGCTGCCACCGGTGACAGCCGCGGCGTCGAAGCCGGTCGTGCGCACGGTGATGACCTTGGTCGCGTCGCTGCTTTGCACGGTCGCAATCGCATTGCCGGCGTAGATCGGGCGCTCGAAGGTGTCCGGGCTGACCACCAGCGTGATGTCGCTGATCTGCGCGACGTCAAGCTTGGCGGCGACGCGCGGTGCGACGTTCTTGCCGTTGGCCGTCGAGGGGAACAGGATGTGGCTGTAGTTCGATGCGATGGCCAGCACCTGCGCGGCCACGTTCTCGGCCAGGTTCTCGGCAAGCGACGCGCTGTCGGCCACGATGACCTTGCTCACGCCGGCGATCTGCGCGGCAGCCTTGCCGGCTTCAGCGGCGTTGGCGCCGGCCACCAGCACATGCACGTCGCCACCGCAGGCGAGTGCGGCGGTCACGGTGTTGAGGGTCGCGGGCTTGATGGTCGCGTGGTCGTGTTCGGCAATTACCAGTGCTGTCATGTCAGATCACCTTCGCTTCGTTCTTCAGCTTGTCCACCAGGGCGGCCACGTCGGCCACCTTGATACCGGCACCGCGCTTGGGCGGCTCGCTCACTTTGAGCGTCTTCAGGCGCGGCTTGACGTCCACGCCCAGGTCTTCGGGCTTGAAGACGTCGAGCTGCTTCTTCTTGGCCTTCATGATGTTGGGCAGCGTCACGTAGCGCGGCTCGTTCAGGCGAAGGTCGGTGGTGACCACGGCCGGCAGCGACAGCGACAGCGTCTCGGCACCGCCGTCGACTTCGCGCGTCACGCTGACCTTGTCACCGGAGACTTCCACCTTCGATGCGAAGGTAGCCTGCGGCAGGTCGGCCAGCGCAGCGAGCATCTGGCCGGTCTGGTTGGCGTCGTCGTCGATTGCCTGCTTGCCGAGGATGATCAGCTGCGGCTGTTCCTTGTCGACCAGCGCCTTCAGCAGCTTGGCGACGGCCAGCGGCTGCAGCTCTTCAGTGGTCTCGACCAAGATGCCGCGATCGGCACCGATGGCCATCGCGGTGCGCAGGGTTTCCTGGCACTTCGCGTCGCCGCAAGAGACGGCGATCACCTCGGTGACCACACCCTTCTCTTTCAGGCGAACCGCCTCTTCGACGGCGATCTCGTCGAAGGGGTTCATGCTCATCTTGACGTTGGCGATGTCGACGCCGGTGCCATCGGACTTCACGCGAACCTTCACGTTGTAGTCGACGACCCGCTTGACTGGGACCAGAACCTTCATTGGTGTGACTCCATGGATTGCAAAACTGTGTGCCTCAAGGGTAGCCGGTCATTCTAGGACGACCCTTTTCGCAGGGTTGTCCCAATGGACACAGGCCTCGTGGGCCACCTACGGCGCGAAGAAAAGAACGGTCGTGCTTTTTCTTGGATTATAGAGGCGCGGCTGCCGGACTCGAAATGCTTTCGGGCAGCGACTCGACACGCAGCACGCGCTGCGGATAGGGGATGTCGATCTTCGCGGCGCGCAGGCCCTCGAGGATCGCGATGTTGATGGCGGAGCGCACGTTGTCCTTGCCCTTGTCAGGGTCGGTCACCCAGAAGTGCAGCGTGAACTCCAGCCCGTCGGGTGCGAAGTTGGTGAGGAAGGCGATCGGCACCGGATCGGTCATGACGCGGGCCTGCGCCGTCGCGGCCCCCACCAGGATCGACTGCACCTGCGCCACGTCGCTCTCGTAGCCAACCACGATGGCGGTCGTGATGTTGAACTTGCGGTCGGCGATGGACAGGTTCTCCACCCGGCTGGTGATGAGCGACTCGTTCGGCACGATCGCCTCGCGCCCGTTGCCGGCGCGGATGAGCGTGTAACGCGTCTTGATGTCGGTGATGCGGCCTTCGAAGTTGTCGACCTTCACGTTGTCGCCGATGCGGATCGAGCGCTCTAGCAGGATCACGAAGCCGCTCACATAGTTGGCCGCCAGCTTCTGCAGGCCGAAGCCCAGGCCCACGCCGACCGCGCCGCCGAGCACCGACAGCGCGGTCAGGTCGACGCCCACCGCCGACAGCGCCACCAGCAGGCCGATCAGCAGCAGGAAGGCGCGCACCGCGTTCGACGCCACCTTGCGCATCGACAGGTCGGTCACGGCCTCGCGCAGGATGCGCTTCTCGATCGTCGTCGAGATCCACAGCGCGATGACGAGCACGAGGCCGGCCGACAGCGCGCCTTCGAAGATGGTGCGAATGCTCACCCGGGTCTTGCCGAAGGACAGCGTGATCTGGTCGAGCTCGGCCAGCACCGGCGGTAGCAGCCCCACGATCCAGAGCACAGCGCCAACCCAGGCGATCCACGACACGGTGCGCTCCACCAGCCGCACCAGCGCCGAGCCCGGGAACACCGCACGCATGACGCGCGCGATCAGCCGGATCACCACCAGCGCCAGGAAGACCGAGACCGCGATGCGCAGCACCACGACCACCTGGTAGTTCAGCACCAAACGCCGCGCCAGATCGGTGGCGACCAGCGCCAGCAGGGGGAACAGCAGTCCGTCGAAGGTCCGCTCGCCGAACCAGATGGAATCCTTGGGTTGGTCGCGGCCGAACCATCGCGTCACGCCCCAGGCCAGTGCCACGCAGGCAATCAGCGCGACCAGTTCGATCCAGAGGCTGCGCGCCTGCACCTGGCCCAGGCGGGCCATGAAGTCGTCGAGGTTCATCACAGGTCTGCCAGAACCCGGACGTGCGCCTCCACGCTGCGCGCCAGGGCGTCCAGGTTGTAGCCGCCTTCGAGCATCGACACGATGCGCCCGTGCGCATGGCGCTTGGCCACGTCGCGCACGCGCTCGGTGATCCAGGCGAAGTCGTTTTCGTTGAGGCGCAGCTGGCCGAGGTCGTCGTCGCGGTGGGCGTCGAAGCCGGCGCTGATGAAGATCATCTGGGGCCTGAATTCCTCCAGCCGCGGCATCCACATCATCTCGATCATCTCGCGCACGTCCATGCCCTTGGTGTACGCGGGCACCGGCAGGTTGAGCATGTTGGCGGCCGGGTGGTCGATGTCGCCGAAGGGGTAGAACGGGTGCTGGAAGATGCCGACCATCAGCACCCGCGGGTCGCCGGCCAGGATGTCTTCGGTGCCGTTGCCGTGGTGCACGTCGAAGTCGACCACCGCCACCCGCTCGAGGCCATGCGCATCGAGCGCATGGCGCGCCGCAATGGCGACGTTGTTCAGAAAGCAGAAGCCCATCGCCTGTTCGCGGCAGGCATGGTGGCCCGGCGGGCGCACGGCGCAGAAGGCGTTCTCGATGTCGCCGGCCATCACCGCGTCGGTCGCGGCGATGGCGGCACCGGCCGCGCGGCGCGCCGCCAGCACGGTGTAGCGCATCAGCGAGGTGTCGGGGTCGACCATGGCCTGCGACGGGCCACCGGCGGGTTCGTCGGCGACGAGCCGCTGGCTCAGTTCTTCCAGGTGTTCGAGGTGGGCCTCGGTGTGGGCCCGGGTGATTTGCGCCAGCGTGGCGAGCGGGACATCGCCGCGCTCCAGGGCGTCACCGACGCCGGTGACGAGCAGCCGGTCTTCGATCGCATCGAGCCGTTCCGGACATTCCGGATGCCCACCACCCATGTCGTGTTTCCAGCAGTCGCGGTGTGTGTAGTAGCCCGTTTTACCCATGTCTCTGTTGCCGACGCCGCATCGGGCGACCTCACGCCGCGTGGGGCCGTATCGCCTTGCGGTATTGTTTGCATATGGATACAAAAATGGACGTTGCCGCGAAGCTCGCCAGTTTGCTCGGTCAGCTTAACACGGTGATCGTGGGCAAAGAGGCGCAGGTGCGCGACTGCGTGGCCTGCCTGCTGGCCGGCGGCCACCTGCTGATCGAAGACGTCCCGGGCGTGGGCAAGACCACCCTCGCCCATGCGCTGTCGCACACCTTCGGCCTGCAGTTCTCGCGGGTGCAGTTCACCGCTGACCTGATGCCCGGCGACCTGTCGGGCGTGGCGATCTACGACCGCAACCAGCAGGCCTTCGTGTTCCACCCCGGCCCGATCTTTTCGCAGGTGCTGCTGGCCGACGAGATCAACCGCGCCAGCCCCAAGACCCAGAGCGCGCTGCTCGAAGCCATGGAAGAAAAACAGGTCACTGTCGAGGGCGAGACCCGGCCGCTGCCGGTGCCCTTTTTTGTCATTGCCACGCAGAATCCACATGACCAGCTGGGCACTTATTCGCTGCCGGAGTCGCAACT
>CALRYR010000415.1:0-4465 GCA_943372425.1 Variovorax sp. YR752
GATGGCGCTGCCCGAATATGCCTCCGCGCCGACGCTGGGCCTGCTCTACATCACCGACCACTACGCGGACGACGCGCAGGAGATCCTCGACCACCTGAGCGCCGAACTGCCGGAGGTGACCGACTGGTCCGGCACCGTCGCCGTCGGGGTGGCCGCCAACAACGCCGAATATTTCGACGAGCCAGCGCTCAGCCTGATGCTGTGTGCGTTGCCGAGCGACCAGTACCGCGTGTTCTCGGGCGTGGCGCCGCTGGGCAGCTCCGAGATGGCCGGCTTCGAGGCGCACACCGCGCTGGTCCACGCCGACCCGCGCACGCACGAGCTCACCGAACTGGTCGGCGAGATGGCCGGGCGCACCGACACCGGCTACCTCTTCGGCGGCCTCTCGTCGGGGCGCGACGAATCGCTGCAGTTCGCCATCGGCGGCAACGGCAACATCCGCGGCCACGGCGCGGCCGGCGGCGTGTTCTCCGGCGGCATGTCGGGCGTGCTGTTCGGCGAAGGCGTGCACCTGGTGTCGCGCGTCACGCAGGGTTGCCAGCCGGTGTCGCGCGAACGCGAGATCACCGCGGCCGACGGCAACCTGCTGCTCACGCTCGACGGCGAGCCGGCGCTCGACGTGCTGCTGGCCGACCTGAACGTCTCACTCGACCAGCCGCAGGCCGCGATTGAGGCGGTGCGTGCCACGTTGGTGGGCCTGGTCGACGCCGGCAGCGACGGCATCCGCCGCACCGGCGACCTCGGGGCCGACGTGCTGGTGCGCCACATCATCGGGCTCGACCCGACGCGCCGCGGCATCGCGATCGCTGACATGGCCGAGGCCGGCATGCGCATGAGCTTCTGCCGCCGCAGCGCGCAGGCCGCGCGGGCCGACCTGATGCGCATCTGCGCCGAGATCCGTGAGGAACTCGAACCGGAAGAACAGACGCTGGCGACCGCACGCGCCGTGGCCGCCGGCGAGGCCGAGGCAGCGCCGCATCCGGCGCGCCGCGTGGCCGGTGCGGTGTACGTCAGCTGCTCGGGCCGCGGCGGGCCGCACTTCGGCGCGCCCAACGCCGAGATGCAGATCGTGCGGCATGCGCTGGGCGACGTGCCGCTGACCGGCTTCTTCGCGGCCGGCGAGATCGCCCGCCACCACGTGTACGGCTACACCGGCGTGCTGACCGTCTTCGTCGCCTGATGAGGGCCCGTTAGCGCCATTCCGGAGATGGCGTTAGCAGGCCCTAGCCCTTCGCGAAGGCGAATTCGACCTCGGGCGAGAGCCCGCTGACGATGCGGGCGATCGACTTGCCCGCGCCGCAGGCGTGGATCCAGCCGGCGGCGCCCGGCGCGACGTTCACGAACAGGTTGCGCATGCGGGTGCGGCCGATCAGCGGCAGACCGCTGGCGCTGCGCACGTAGGGCCGGGTGCTGAGCACTGCCCCGCGGGTGTCCACGACGCCGGGCAGCAGCCGCTCGACATCCGCCAGCATGCGGGCCAGCCGCACGTCGTCGGGCAGCGCGGCGGCGGCACTTTCGGCGCGCACCGTCGCCCACACCCGCAGGCGCTCGCCGTCCGGCGTCGTGATGCGTTGCATGCGCAGTCGGCTGCATTCGTCGTGCAGCAGCACACGCGGCGCGCGTTCCGCATCCTTCAGCGGGAGCTGCACCGAATGCTCGTGCACCAGCCGCAGCCGCAACGGCACGCCCAGGTCCTGCGCCACTGCCGCGGTGCCGCTGCCCAGCGCCAGCACGTAGGCGTCGGCGCGCAGGGTGGTGCGCTCACCGTCAGGGTTGCGCAGTTCGACATGGTCGATCCGCCCCTCGCGCGCATGCAGTTTCGTCACCGTATGGTTCATCAGAAAGCGAACGCCCGCGGCACGGCACATGAAGATGGTGCTGCCGGCGAAGCCGGCGGCATCGGACGACGTGCCCTCGCGCGTGAACGCGGCGCCGGCGAGCCTGCCGCGCAGGGGTTCGAGCGACGGCTCGAGGCGCAGCGCCTCGTCGGGCGAGAGCAGGTGCAGCGTGCAGCCGAGGGCGTGCAGGCGCGGCACGCGACGCGTGAATTGCTCGAAGGCCTCGGCGTCGGTGTAGATGTTCATCCAGCCGGCCCCGCGGGACGACTGCGTCACGCCGGTCTCGCGGCCCAGGGCACGCACGCTCTCGCGGCTGTAGGCGCCCAGGCGCACGAGGTGTTCGATGCGTTCGGTCGGGCGATGGGCGGCGCCGGTCAGGTAGCCCGCCCAGCCGTGCACGCGGTTGCGGACCCGGTCGAAGGCGGCGCGCCACAAGGGACCGGCGCGCCGGACGGGCGGCGCTTCGGTCGGCGTGGGCGATTCGATCAGCCCGCGGGCTTTGGCCCCCGGCGTGCGATGGCGGTCGATCACCGTCACCTCGTGGCCGAGTTGCTGGAGATAGTAGGCCGAAGCGACGCCGAGCAAGCCGCCGCCCAGAACGATCACGCGCATGTCCGAATCCTTGTGGGATGGCACAAACGGCGGATGTGCGGCGGCAGAAGGTACGCACGCCGGATCCGTAGTTCGGGTTGCCGCTCCCTCTGTCCTTGGTACCTGAGAGATTCGCCCGCAGCGGCATGCGGCGGGGTTGCTCCTTCGGTGCATCGCGCGGGGCGATGGCTCTCCAGACGGCTAGATCAACAGACGGCAGTCATCGAACCGGCATGCGGTTCACCTCGGCGTTCATGGGAGTTTGCGCGTACGGTGGGGTGCGGACACCCGCTCTCCTGCAGACCTGGAGTTTACCCTTGTTGACAATTTGATGAGCCTAGGCCATTCGGCCTAGGGCAAAGCGTTGTTTTTCAGGGTTGTCGACTGGCTGGCGTCGTTTTGGCGGGCTTTGCATCGCTCCGCCGCAGGCGGGTGAAGGCCTCGAATTCCCAGTTCCGCATGCCCAGCAGCAGGGTGTAGCCCTCGCGGTCGTTGGGCGACAGCTTCTGGTCGGTCTGGTGCTGCTGCGCGAAATCCTGCGCCACCCGCTGCAGCCGCTCCAGAAAGGAGGGCGCCAGCGCCCGGCTGATGGAGCCGTGCACCAGCAGCAGCCCCTCGGCCGGGCCGTCGAAGCCGCCGCGGTAGTAGTCGAGCACGACGTTCTCGCGGAAGAAATCCATCACCGGCCCGTGCGGCCGCCAGCGGAAGGTCTTGGCCAGCTTGAGCCGGTAGCGGTTGAGCGGGCGCAGTTCGATGATGCCGATGCGGTCGAGCTGCACCAGACAGGCGATGCACTCGGCCTCCGTGATGCGGTAGGCCGCCACGATCTGCTCCAGCGTCCACTGGCTCAGCACGTTGATGGCGACCAGCAGCAGCTTCTTGTCGCGCACCACCGCCTTTTCCTGCTCCTGCGTCAGCTCGCGCAGCAGCGGCTGGGCGTCGGCCACCCGGCGGGCCAGTTCGGCGAAGTCGATCTTCAGCGCCCGGCAGATCGCGTCGACCCGGCTCAGCGGCATGTCGCCCTTGGCCAGCATCCGCTTGACGCTGGATTCGGCCATGCCCAGGCCGCGCGCCAGGTCGGCGTAGGTCATGCGCGCGCTCTTGAGTTCGTTCTTCACGGCCTGGACGAGGTCGACGGTGGTGCTCATGGGAAAACGGTCCTCGGTATTGGTTTTCGATACCAGTCGGCTTGAGTTGGCAGACCGTATCGATTTTCGATGCCAAGTTGTGCCGGTGGCAACTAGATTCCGCTCCCATCCCACCACCGGAGTCCGCCATGAACCGATCCAAGCGCTTCCCGACCTGGCCGCTGTTCCAACGCCGGGCGCCGCACCTCGCCCCGCTGGCGCCCCGCGAGCGCGCGCTGCTCTGGCTCGTCGTGGCCTTCGTCCTCATCGCCTGCTTCGGCCCGGTCGTGCCGGACCCCACCGCTGCGGGCGGCGCCGGCTTCGCGGACGCGCGCGGCTGGCATGGTTTGCCCTTCGCGATGGACGTGGCGAGCAACCTGCCGTTCGCGGTGTTCGGCGTCTGGGGCCTGTGGCGGCTGCGGCGCTTCGACACCCTGCACGAGCGCCTGCGCTCGGCCGCCGCGCTCGACTGCGCCTGGCTGTTCTTCGCGGGACTGATCTTCACCGCGGCCGGCTCGGTCTTCTATCACCTGCAGCCCGACGCGCTGCGGCTTGCCGCCGACCGCGCTGGCATGGCGATCGCCTTCGCCGGCATGCTGGGCCTCGCGGTGTGCGAGCGGGTCAGCCTGCGCGCCGGCTGGCCGGCGGCCTGCGTCGCCTTCGCGGGCGGGCTGGCCGCGGTGGCGGTCTACCACGAGCGGGGCGACGTGCTGCCATGGGCCGTGGTCCAGTTCGGCGGCATGGCGCTGGTGCTGGTGCTCACGTTGCTGCGGCCGGTGCCGGGCGCGCTGGGCTTGCGGCTCGGTGCGGTCATCTGCTTCTATGCCGTGGCCAAGCTGTTCGAACTGGGCGACCACGGGATCTTCGAGGCGACCGGCGAGCTCGTCTCGGGCCACACGCTCAAGCACC
>CALRYR010000416.1:0-4455 GCA_943372425.1 Variovorax sp. YR752
TGTCGTGGTCGACACCGGCGAGCAGCGGGTTGGCCTTGATCTTGGCCTTGATCGCGCTCTGCTCGAACTCGCTCTTGGGGATCGGGCCGATGATGCCGAAATGGTTGCGCGTGGGCTTCATGAAGACGGGGATCGCGCCAGTCATAATGATCGCGTGCAGGATCGACTTGTGGCAGTTGCGGTCGACCACCACCACGTCATCAGGCGCCACCGTGTGGTGCCACACCATCTTGTTGCTGGTGCTCGTGCCGTTGGTCACGAAGAAGCAGTGGTCGGCGTTGAAGATGCGCGCCGCATTGCGTTCGCTGGCCGCCACCGGGCCGGTGTGGTCGAGCAACTGACCGAGTTCTTCCACCGCGTTGCACACGTCGGCGCGCAGCATGTTCTCGCCGAAGAACTGGTGGAACATCTGGCCGACCGGGCTCTTCAGGAAGGCCACGCCGCCCGAGTGCCCCGGGCAGTGCCATGAGTACGAGCCATCTTCAGCGTAGTCGATGAGCGCCTTGAAGAACGGCGGCTGCACGCCTTCGAGGTAGCTCTTGCACTCGCGGATGATGTGGCGCGCCACGAACTCCGGCGTGTCCTCGAACATGTGGATGAAGCCGTGCAGCTCACGCAGGATGTCGTTCGGGATGTGGCGCGAGGTACGCGTCTCGCCGTAGATGTAGATCGGCACCTCGGCGTTCTTGCGGCGCACCTGCTCGATGAAGCTGCGCAGGTTGAGCACGGCCGGGTCGAGGTCGGGGCCGGGCGTGAACTCCTCGTCGTCGATCGACAGGATGAAAGCGCTGGCGCGACTCTGCTGTTGGGCGAACTGGCTCAGGTCCCCGTAGCTCGTGACGCCGAGCACCTCGAAGCCCTCGCTCTCGATGGCCTGCGCGAGCGCGCGAATGCCGAGCCCCGAGGTGTTTTCGGCGCGGAAGTCCTCGTCGATGATGACGATCGGAAAGCGAAATTTCATGCAGGGGCTCCGAAGACGCTAGAGGCAAATGAGCAAAAGAGGGGCGAAGTGTACGGAATTCGCATGAAAGGCCTGTGAGCCCTTTGCCCGACAATGACCAGCCTGCAACAACGAGGAGATGACATGGCCGATTCCACCCTCTGGTGGCTCATTGCCAGCGGCGCCATCGTGCTGGAGCTGCTGACCGGCACGGTCTACTTGTTGCTGCTAGGCACGGGCTTTGCCGCTGCTGCCCTGGCGGCCCATGCCGGCTTTGGTTTGCGCACGCAACTGCTCGTGGCCGCGGCGGTTGGCGTGGGTGCCGTGGGAGCCTGGTACCTCGCGCGCCGCCGCCATCCGCGGGCCGCGCCCAGCCGATCGAACCGCGATGTCAACCTCGACATCGGCGAGCACATCCACATCGACCGCTGGAACGACGACGGCACGGCGCAGGTGCGCTACCGCGGCGCGCAGTGGACCGTGATCCCGCGTTCGGGCGCCCTGCCCAGCATCGGCGAACACCGCGTGGCCGAGATCATCGGCAGCCGGCTCGTCGTCGAGAAGATCTGAACAACCTGAAGCCCGCATCAAGGAAGCATCCAATGGAATACACCGTACCGCTATTCATCCTCGTCATCGCCGTCATCTTCATCAGTCAGTCGGTCAAGTTCGTGCCGCAGCAGAACGCCTGGGTGCGCGAACGCCTGGGCAAGTACCACAGCACGATGACGCCCGGCGCCAACTTCCTCATCCCGTTCATCGACAAGGTCGCCTACAAGCACAGCCTGAAGGAAATCCCGCTCGACGTGCCGAGCCAGATCTGCATCACACGTGACAACACGCAGCTGCAGGTCGACGGCATCCTGTACTTCCAGGTGACCGACCCGATGCGTGCGAGCTACGGCTCGTCGAACTACATCATGGCGGTGACGCAACTCGCACAGACCTCGCTGCGCAGCGTGGTGGGCAAGCTCGAACTGGACAAGACCTTCGAGGAGCGCGACATCATCAACGCCCAGGTGGTCGCAGCGATCGACGAAGCCGCGCTGAACTGGGGCGTGAAGGTGCTGCGCTACGAGATCAAGGACCTGACACCACCCAAGGAAATCCTGCTGGCCATGCAGGCGCAGATCACCGCCGAGCGCGGCAAGCGCGCGTTGATCGCAGCGTCCGAAGGCCGGCGCCAGGAGCAGATCAACATCGCCACCGGCGAGCGCGAGGCCTTCATCGCCCGCTCCGAGGGCGAGAAGCAGGCGCAGATCAACAACGCGCAGGGCGAGGCGGCTGCCATCACGGCGGTGGCCGAGGCCACGGCGGGTGCCATCGAACGCGTGGCCGCCGCCATCCGCCAGCCGGGTGGCGAGCAGGCGGTGCAGCTCAAGGTGGCCGAGCGCGCTGTCGATGCCTACGGCAAGGTGGCGGCCGACGCGACCACCACGCTGATCGTGCCCAGCAACATGTCCGAAACGGCCGCGCTCATTGCTTCAGCGATGCGGATGGTGCAGGCTGGCAAAACCGGCCCATCTGCAGGTTAGAATCGCAGGCTGTTCGGAGCGGTGGATGAGCGGTTTAAGTCGCACGCCTGGAAAGCGTGTGAGGGTTAATAGCCCTCCGCGGGTTCGAATCCCGCCTGCTCCGCCAACAGACTGATGCGAGGGCATTTCCACTGCCTTCGGAAGAACGCCCCGCTTGCCGGGGCTTTTTTTCGTCCGCGCTCATCGCGCATCAAGATGCCGCGCCCACGAAAAAGGGGCCCGAAGGCCCCTTGGTCTGAACCGGCAGCGAGCCGCCGGTGTTCAGTCGATCGCTCAGCGCACCACGGCGATTTGCGTACGCGCACCACCCTTGTACGTGTACAGCGTCAGGGCGCCATTCTTGATGTCGCCCTTCTCGTCGAAGGCGATGGGGCCGGTCAGGCCCTTGTATTCGATCTTGCTCACTTCAGGCAGGTACTTTTCCGGGTCGGCGGAACCGGCCTTGACCATCGCAGCGGCCAGCACGTTCACGGCGTCGTACACGTACGGCGCGTAGATCTGGACGTCGACGCCGTTCTTTTCCTTGAACTTGGTCTTCCAGGCATCGAGCGGTGCCTTGAAATCGCCGTCCACACCACCGGCTTCCGCGCAGACGACCATTTCTTCGCCGATCGCATCGCCGGCCAGCTTGGCGAGCTCGCCGGTGCACAGGCCATCGCCGCCCATGAACTTGACGTTCATGCCGAGCTGCTTGACCTGCTTGAGCATCGGGCCGCCGACGGCGTCCATGCCGCCGAAGAACAGCACGTCGGGCTTGGCGCCCTTCAGCTTGGTCAGGATGGCGTTGAAGTCGGTCGACTTGTCGGTGGTGAATTCGTGACCGACGATCGTGCCGCCGGCGGCCTTGGCGGCCTTCTCGAATTCTTCGGCAACGCCCTGGCCGTAGGCCGTGCGGTCGTCGATGACGGCGATGTTCTTGCCCTTGAGCGTTTCGACGGCGTACTTGCCGAGCGTGCCGCCCAGCTGCGTGTCGTCGGCCACCACGCGGAACGTGGTCTTGAAGCCTTGACGCGTGTACTTGGGGTTGGTCGCCGACGGCGAGACCTGCGGAATGCCGGCGTCGCTGTACAGCTTGGAAGCGGGGATGGTGGTGCCCGAGTTCAGGTGACCGACCACGCCGTTGACCTTGCTGTCGACCAGCTTCTGGGCGACGGCCGTGCCTTGCTTCGGATCGGCAGCGTCGTCTTCGGCCAGCAGTTCGAACTTGGCGACCTTGTCACCGATCTTCACGCCCTTGGCGTTCAGGTCTTCGATGGCCATCTTGGCGCCGAGCTCGTTGTCCTTGCCCAGGTGGGCGATGGCACCGCTGGTGGGCGCAACGTGGCCGATCTTGACGACCAGCGTTTCGGCGGGAGGTGCAGCAGCGGGGGCGGCAGCCGTAGGCGCCGGCGCAGCGGCGGGTGCAGCGGCTTCTTCTTTTTTGCCGCAAGCCACTAGCGTGAGAGCAGCCAGTGCGACCGCAGTCCATTTCATTTGCATGAGAACCTCCAGAACATGATGGATAGAGTAAAAAACCGGTCTCTTGAACCGGGTACGACAGCAGAGCAACTTCCGCGCCGGACTTCGTTTTCCAGCGCCCTCGCGCCGTCGAACCGGGCGCAGTTTAGCCGAACGAAGCGCCTGTTCCGGGTGGGTTGGACCCGGGTTTTTCCTGCAGTTCCTGGGCCAGCGCCTCGGTCACCAGCGTGCGCAAAACATCCTCGATCTCGTCCCGCAGGCGCGGCACCATCAGGTCGAGCTGGGACTGCACTGCCGCCGCGACGACGTCGCTCAGACGCTCCTCGAGCTTCAGATCGACGCGCTGCATGACGCGGTGCATCAGCTGCTCTTCCAGGGCGAAGCGCTCCATCTCGCTGAAGCGCGTGGCGGGGTCGAGGGCGATGGCATGGCGCAGATCGGGCACGACGGGCATGACCGGCGCGGAGGGCACGGCCGGCGCGACGACTTGCGGCGGCGGGGGCTCCGCGGCTGGCGCGGGCG
>CALRYR010000417.1:0-4454 GCA_943372425.1 Variovorax sp. YR752
ACCGCCCGACATTGCTGTCGCAACGAAGCGGGTTAGCCGAAACGCGGACCGCCACCGGACCACACAGAATGGGGAGTACATCGCACAAGCTTTCGATTGGGGTCTGCCGCGCCGTCACCGAGCACTGCGCCACGCTTCCCAGCGCCTGCTTCGCGCAATCGACCTGGGAGCGCGCGTCATGCAGACCATCCGCGATACGCCGGCTCAGCAAGCCACGCCACGCCGCGCGCGCCGCCATGAGCCCAACTACAAGGGCCTTGCGAGTGGCGGCCACGAGCACCGGAATGGTCAACAACCAAAGACGGCGCGGAAGAACTAAGTGGCGACTAGCGAACGTCTGAGGCAGCGTAGATGGCCATGTCGATGAACTAGCGGGTCGAGCTGATTCCTACCGTAGGGATAAAGCCTGCATCGCACTAAATTTGGCCGCCTTGCCACGACATTCAAGTATCGGCATCTGGTGAACTCATATTGTCTTTGGAACTTAGAAGCTGAGCCTGATGCCTCTCAATGAGGAGCGCATTGCAGGGGTCCACGTTCTCGCATCTCCAGCGAGCTGCTTCAACTGCGGCCATTAGGCTATCCCTTCCTACAGGGTTCAACTCTCCACCGCTGGCAATTCGGTTGACGTCTTGCATCAACGCTTCAACAGCAGCTGCCCAAGCCCTTAAGGCCTGCTGAACTGGCTTGCTCATCGTATTGGGAATATCTACCACGGGACGATGGTGGCCCTTTTTGGTCTCAAGTACTGTGCGCTACCGCACATAGGAGTCGGGCGCCGAGCGTACACACCGCACCAGCGCGGACGGCACAGCCGCCGCAGCGCCGCCGAAAGCTCCCGCTGAGGCTGCCCGCTCTGGACCCGCTGGGGCACGAGGAAACTGTCAGGGCGCTGCGCGTGCTGGCCCGGCTAGGTCAGAATCCGGCCAGAAGCGGACTTACCACTTGACGGCAGGATCAGCGCTCGAGAACAGCGTTCGGCGGCTGCATGAACTCGATGGTCGCGCCGTCAGGGCCAACGACATAGATCACCCGCGTTCCAGCCCGAGCGCCACCCGCGATCGGCTGCGGCGTCCCTTGTGCCTTCCAGCCGTAGGTGGCGATCCGCGCCAAGAGCGCGTCGATGTCGTCGACCACGAGGGCGAGATGCGCGAAGCCTGGGTCGAACGGCTTGGCCGGTGCGCTCGGCCGGTCTACGCCCTGATACTCCAGGAGTTCGATCGTCTGATTTGCCAGCGACACGATTGCGATGCGTACCTTCGCCCCATGCGCACCCGTCACTTGGCCGAGAAACTCGCCCCCCATCTCGCCCGTGCGCACGAGTTGAGCCCCAAGCCCATCAAGCCAAAACCGAAGCGCCTCATCGAGGGAGGCGACCGCGAAGCCGACGTGGTCGGCACAGCGCACCTGGAAACTTGCATGTTCGCTCATACGGACGATCCTACCGGCAACGGGCTGTTCGTCTGCTACAGGCCCCAAGCCGCTGTAGATGTTGTCGAAAAGCGGACGGTCGGTGCGCGGAAAGGCTTATCAACCTTACCACTTCATCGGGCTGGCTCAAGTACCGAGGCGGCGTCCACGCCGCCTCGGATCAGAGTTCGTGCGCAAGCCATTGATTTGTCGCGCGGTGCTGGATCAGCAGCTGTTGGATCCCACAGCTACAGGCCGATCTTCGAGCCATGCGTCGACCTCTGCGGCGACCCATCCGACCGCGCGCGGGCCAAGCTGACGCGGACGAGGGAATCGCTCGCAGGACATCCATCGGCGCAGGGTGGTCTCGGAGATTCCGAATTTTGCAAGCACGATGTCACGGCGGTAAATCAATGGCGCCGAGTTGCTTGGCCGGCGCGAGCTTTGGTGTGTGTGTTCGGTCATGTCGGTGCTCCCTGGTCGCGAAGTCCATAACTCGAATTGCAGCCTGTCGCAGTGTTCTCTTCGGCGTCGAGCAGGTTTAATTGCCGGTCGCCGAGGGCGAAGTTGTCGATGTTCAGCACGCCGGGGAAGCCGAGGGTGAGGGAGAAGGCGTCAAGCTTCATGCTGCGCCGCCCTTCCGGTGTCCGTCATCGGCGATCAACTCGACAAAGCCGTCGCGGTAGAAGCGGCGCTGGCCCACGCGGCTCGGCAGCGCGAATGCCGCCATCGCGCCAGGTCGGCCGGTGGAGGGCTGCAACTCGCTGCCGGTGTAGACGCCGGCCATCACGCTGGGGGCGCCGGCGGCGCGGGCCATCGGCACTCGGGCTGTGGTGTAGCGGTGTCCGGTCATGAGTCACCGTCTTCGGCTTGCGGCGCTTCCGCTCCGTCTGCCAGCGTGATCAACAGGCCCAGCGCGTTGCCGATGTGGTGTTCGAGGATTGCGCCCTTGCTCTTGCTCCAGCCGGGCAACAAGTGGACGCGATCGCATGTCACCAGTTCGGCAATGTCGGCGCGCATGCACGCTGCCCAGCCGGCGTTGGTGTCGACGTTGATCTCTGCCGGGTTCACGACGTGGTGACCAATGCCGCGCAGGGCGGCGGCTTCGGCGTGGAACGCGGGAAAGTTGAGTTGTTCGTAGCCGGTCATCGGGCCGGCGACATAGATGCGTTGCATCGGCGCGCCCTTCATGCCAGCCACCCAGCGAAGTGCATGGCGACCAATGCAACGAGGCAAAGCGCGGCGCCGAGCGTGATGACACGGTCATCGCGGCGGTTCAGGTCGGCCGCGACCTTGTAGCGTGCCTTGATGGCTTCGAGGACTGCGATGTCGTGGTGGTTGAGTCGATGGTTTCCGGTGCTCATGGGCGGTACCCGGTGAGGATGACGATCAGCCCCAGCAGCCCGGCGGCGGCCATGCATGCGAGGAACAAGATGACGAACAACACGCACAAGGAGGGTGTGTCGAAGCGACCCTCCGGCAGATGCGCGGCCAGCCGCGCGGCGAGGGTGTCGGTGGCGACCGGCGCAGGTTCCGGCGCGAGCGCGCGGTGCATGCACGTGCGTCGCTGAGCTTCGCTCAGTATCGTCTCGGCGATCTCGGGCGCGTGGTTGCGGATGGGGCGGTGCGCGCATTGCGGTGGCAACGCCATGAGTGGCATGCAGCCTTTCTTCGAGCAGTGCGCCACGGTCTCGCACGCGTCGCAGATCGCGGTCTTGTTCGCAGCTGCGCTCATGCCGCCCGCCTTTGCTGCACAGCAGCGATGCAGACAACTGTGGCTTCGCCGCGATGCGAGTGCATGTCGACGCCGAAGAAGTCGGGTTGCGTGGCCAGCTTGGCGGCGGCGCGGCGGCCGGTCTTCACGCGGGCTTGCACCTGGCTGCTGATGCGTTCGATGGTGGCGCGCACGTTGGTGGCGCAGGCCGGCACGTAGGGCGTGGCGATGTGGACGCGGTGCGCCAACGGAGGCTGGTAGGGCGCGAAGGGCGCCGGGCGCGCGGCGCGCGGGATGGTGGCGATGGCGGTGCGTGACATGGTGGTTGCGGCTCCGGTGGGTTGAAGTGGTGAGGTGAATCAGTCGGCGGCGCTGGTGATCTCGCGCCAGCGAGGTGCGAAGGCCTTCATGCGTGCGACGAGCGCGGCGAAGTCGTCGTCGTCGGCCTCTGCGGGCGCGGCTGGGCGCTCGACGGGCGTGGTGCGGACGTGGGTGGGCATGCGGAAGGTGGTCCGCTCGCCGTGAATGAGGTGAATCGGTGCTTCGGCGGCCGGCGCCGCGGCCCTTTTAGCGGCCGCGGGGGTGGGCAACGGCTCGATTTCGTCGGTATCGGCGGTTTTGGGCCATGGCCGATCGCCCTGGATGAGCTGCCGCAGCTCTTCCCGCGTGATGCGGGCCGTACAGTTATTGAAACGAGTCCAAGGGAGGCCCAGCGCTGCGCGCTCGGCCTTGTCCTGGTCGGCGACGCCGACACAAGATTTCCACGCCTGACGACGGCTCACGAGCCAATGGCCGACCTTCGTTTCCACGCCCACGGTGGTCTTGCGCGTGATGCGCTCCCCGTAGCCACTGACCACGCCTTCATTGACGCGCACGGCGGTGCGCAGCATCCATGCGCTGCGCTTCAAGCACATGCCGCCTTGCGCACGCACGTAGCGATCCCACGAAGCCTGGATCAGCCCGCTCCTCTGGCAGGCATACCAAGCTTTCACCGCGGCGTCGTCGCCGAAGTCGAGGCGCAGCTGCGCGCTGTTGATCTGGTCTTTCGTGACACGGCGCATCTCGCGCCACACCGTCACGCTCGGCTGGCCGATGGCCTGGAACTGGCGGATACCCCAGGTGCTGGCCCACGCATCCACGCGCTGCCAGCCTTTGTATTCGCGCGTGTCCATGACGTGCTCGAAGCCGTCGGTGGTGTCGGTGTGCTGGCCAACGCCCGCATCGCCGCCGTCTTCGGCGCCGATGTTCTTGGCCACGTACTTGGCGACGTAGCCGGCGGCACCGCCGCGCGTCATCGCGATGAACTTGACCCGGTTGCGCTGCGCGCCGG
>CALRYR010000418.1:0-4448 GCA_943372425.1 Variovorax sp. YR752
CGGAGGGCACGCCGCGCATGTAGATCATCGCGTTGAGCGCGCCTGAACCTCCCACCATTCGGCCTCGTGGCCAGTACATGCGGCGCTGGTGGCAGCCGGCCTGGGGCACCGTGTGAAAGCCCCAGTCGACCTCGGTGTCCAGCATCAGCGGCCAGTTCGCCGGGATGTCGGCATTGCGCGGCGCGGTGCCGCCGGCCTCCAGCAGCAGCACCTGGCGCGCCGGGTCGGCGGACAGCCGGTTCGCCAGCACGCAGCCGGCCGAACCCGCGCCGACGATGATGGTGTCGTACATGGACGGCGCCGTGCGGTGGCCTTACAACGCCGGATGCCGCTGGTGCCAGTCGGTCGCCTGCTGGAAGGCCCAGCCAGCGCGCACCAGCAACTCTTCCTCGAAGTGGCGCGACACGAACTGGAACGCGACCGGCGTGCCCGCATCGGTGAAGCCGCCGGGCAGCGTGATGGTCGGGCTGCCGCTCATGTCCAGCGGGCAGGTGTAGCGCAGCATGGCGGACATCAGGTCTGCGTCCTGGCCGAAGGTCAGCATGCGCTCCAGCGTCGGTGACGCCACGCCCTGCGAAGGCATCAGCAGCAGGTCGATGCCCTCGAACATCGCGCGCACCCGGCCGCTGAAGGCCAGGCGGTTGAGCACGATCTTCTGGTAATCCGTGGCGCTCTGCGTCCGCCCCAGGTCCAGCAGGCCGGCGAGCGCCGGGCCATACATGTCCTTGCGTGCGGGATAGGTCGATTCGTGCACCACGGCGGCCTCGACGCCGCAGAGCGGAAACCAGTCGACGATGACCTGCGTCGGATCGGGGAAGGTCACTTCGCGCACCTCGGCGCCAAGCGAACGGACCGCGGCGAGCGCGCCTTCCATCACCTTCAGCGTCGCCGCGTCGACGCCTTCGCTGTTCCAGCGCGCGTCGATGCCCACGCGCAGGCCTCGCAGGCCGCGCTGCATGCCCGCGAGGTAGTTGGGCACGGGCGCGAGACTCGCGGTCGGGTCCTTCGGGTCGGCACCGGCGATGGCGCCGAGCATCGCGCCCGCATCGGCGGCGCTGCGCGTCATCGGCCCGATGTGATCGAGCGTGGCAGCCAGCTCGAAGGCGCCATAGCGGCTCACCCGGCCCCAGGTCGGCTTCAGGCCCGTGAGCCCGTTGGCCGACGACGGAAAGCGGATCGAGCCGCCGGTGTCGGTGCCGAGCGATCCATAGCACAGGCCCGCCGCGGTCGCGACACCCGAGCCGCTGGATGACGCGCCCGACCAGTGCGCCGCGTTCCACGGATTGACCGGCGGCGTGACGGTGGGGTGGTGGTCGGCGTAGGCGCTCTCGGTAAGCTGCAGCTTGCCGAGGATCACGGCGCCGGCCTCGCGCAGCTTGCGCACCGCCGTGCCGTCTTCCGTCGGCACGAAGTCCTTGTAGAGCGTCATGCCGGCGGCGGTAGCCACGCCCTTCGTCCAGCACAGATCCTTCACCGCAACCGGCACGCCGTGCAGCGGCCCACGGATCTCGCCCTTCGCGATCTCCGCCTCGGCCCGGCGCGCATCCGCCAGCGCCTGCTCGGCCATCACGATCACATAGCTCTGCAACGCACCGTCGACCTGGCCGATGCGGTCGAGCTGGGCTTGCGTGACCTCGACCGGGGACAGCTCCTTGCGCTGGATGCGCTGGCCGACGTCGACCAGCTCGAGGTAATGCAGTTCATTGCTCATCCATGGACTCCTGTGTATTGACTCATGATTTCGAAGTCGCCGAGGTGCTCGCGTGGAATCTCGCCGCCGATCTGGCCGCGCTTGATCACCAGCACGCGCTGCGACACGGCCGCGATGAATTCGAGGTTCTGCTCGACCAGCACGATCGTGAGCTTCATGCGGTCGCGCAGCGACGCGAGCGTCTCGGCGATCTCCTCGATGATCGAAGGCTGGATGCCCTCGGTCGGTTCGTCCAACAGCAGCAGCGTGGGCTTGCCCGCCAGCGCGCGTGCCAGCGCCAGCAGTTGCTGCTCGCCGCCCGACAGCGAGCCGCCCGGCCGATCGAGCAGGGGCTTGAGGCGCGGGAAGTCCTCCAGCAGCGCATCGATGGTGTCCATCGTGCGTTCGCCGGTCTTCACCAGGCCCATGCGCAGGTTGTCCATCGCACTGAGCGTCGGGAAGATCTCGCGGCCCTGTGGCACGTAGGCCATGCCCAGGCGCGCCCGCCCATGCGGTGCGTAGCGCGTGATGTCGGTGCCGTTGAAATGCACGGTGCCGGCGGTGGCGCGCAACGCACCGACCAGCGTGCGCAGCAGCGTGGTCTTGCCCATGCCGTTGTGGCCGAGGATGCCGACCGACTCACCCTGGGCGATGGTGAGCGACACATCGTGCAGCACCGGGATGGCCCCGTAGCCGGCGTGAAGGCCCTTGACTTCGAGCATGCGTGCCTCCGGCTTCAGTGCGGCTTCTTGCCGAGGTAGATCTGCTGGATCAGCGGGTCGCTCATGATGCGGTCCGGCGTGTCCTCCTTGATCACGGCGCCCTGGTGCAGCACCGTCACCTTCTTGGCAATCATGCGGATGAAGTTCATGTCGTGTTCCACCACCACCAGCGCGTGCTGTCGGTTGATCTCCAGGATGAGTTCGGCGGTGCGCGCCACCTCGGCGTCGCTCATGCCCGCGGCCGGTTCGTCCAGCAGGATCAGCGGCGGGTCGGCCGCGATCACCACGCCGATCTCGACCCACTGCCGCATGCCGTGTGCCAGCAAACCGGCCGTGACATCGCGGTAGGCATGCATGCCCACGCGCTCCAGCGTCTCGCGCGTGATGCGGTTCGCCTGCTCGGTGCTGTTGAGTCGGCGTGCCGACAGCCACACGTTCTCCCACACGCTCAGGCCGTTGAACAGGCTGGGCACCTGGGTCTTGATGCCGATGCCCAGGCGGCCCGGGTCGTGCGGCTGCATCTTCGAGATGTCCTGCCCGCGGAAGAGGATCTGACCCGAGGTCGGCTTGACCTGGCCGGTCAGCAGCTTGAAGAAGGTGCTCTTGCCGGCGCCGTTCGGGCCGATCACGCAGCGCAGCTCGGCCTCGGCCAGCGTGAAGTTCACGTCGCGCGTGGCATGCACGCCGCCGAAGCGCACATTGAGGTTGCGGGTCTCGATCAGCGGCGTGCTCACGAGGCCTGCTCCTTGGCGGCGAGCGGCAGCGCCGGTTCCGCGTCGGGCATGGCGTTGACGACCACCGGCTTCGCGGCCTTGGCCGATGGCCGCAGTCTGCGCCAGGCCATGTCGATCAGGTCGCCGATCGTCGGCACGATGCCGCGCGGCACCAGCAGCACGAACACCACCAGGATGCCGCCGAGCACCAGGTTCGAGTTGAAGACCTGCTGCGTGCCGATCTGCGAGGTGAGCCACTGGATCAGCACGCAGCCGACGATCGGTCCGATCAGCGTGCCCAGGCCGCCGACGATGACCCAGATGATGATCTGCGCCGACTGTGCGAGTCCGAAGATGGTCGGGCTGGTGAAAGCGCCCCAGTTGGCGAACAGGCAGCCTGCCAGGCCCGCGATGGCGCCGCCCAGCGTGAAGCTGAAGAGCTTGTAGACGCGTGCGTCGTAGCCCAGCAGCAGCACCCGCTGCTCGTTCTCCTTGGCCGCGACGATCACGCGGCCGACCTTCGAGGCGATCAGCACGCGCAGGCCCAGGTAGACCAGCAGCAGGCAGACGAAGGTGACGTAGAACAGGTCTTTCGGCGACAGCACCTCGTCCTGCTGGCCGGGCCAGTTGAGCGTCGGTATCGCCGGGATGCCGTTGAAGCCGCCGAGTGGCGCGCTGCCGATGCGCCACTCCGGCCCGGCGGTCGAATTGATCAGGTTGAACAGGATCAGCGTGACGGTGAGCGTGATCACGCCCATGTACACGTCCGACAGCCGGCCGTAGAAGATCACGTAGCCGAGCAGGGCGGCGAACAGCGCGGGCACCACGATGGCCAGCAGGAAGGGCACCGTGCTGTCGCCCGTGTTCATCACGCCGATCGCGTAGGTGTACGCGCCCAGGCCGAAGAAGGCGGCCTGGCCGAAACACAGGATGCCGCCGAAGCCCCAGATGAAGGCCAGGCTCACGCCGAGGATCGACATCACGGCATAGATCGTGACCTCGATCAGCGTGTAGTCGTCCAGCACGCCGGGCAGGCCGAAGAGCAGCGCGACGCCCACCGCCAGGCTGACGGCCGCACTCACCCATGACTTGGCAAAACGATTCACAGCGACCCCTTGAAGAAACGCCCGGTGATGCCCTGCGGCAGCAGCCGCAGCATCACGATCGCGGCCACGAGCAACGCCACCTCGCCGAGCACCGGCGTGGTCACGAAGGTCGCGAGCTGGTTGATGGCGCCGAACAGCGTCGAGGCGCCGAGCAGGCCCGCCAGAATGGCCGGGCCGCCGCCAATCACGGTGATGAAGGCCTTGGCCACGAAGGCCG
>CALRYR010000419.1:0-4445 GCA_943372425.1 Variovorax sp. YR752
CGGGCGAGGCCAGCACCAGCAGGCCGAAGGCGGGCGCGGAGGGCTCCGCGCGCAGCGGGATCAGCGCGATCGACACCGCCGCCCGCGCATCGTCCCGCCAGGCCGTGGCTTCCAGCCCGGCGTTCAGGCCGCAGTAGGGCGTGGTCAGCGAGGTGGCGAAGGCCTTGACGTCGTCGCTCACCCACTGGGCGTAAGGTTCGTTGCCGTAGGCGGCGTCGCAGTCCCAGACCTTGATGGCGATCTGCGGCACCATGAAGAGCGACTGCAACTCGCCGGCCATCTGCAGCGGCAGGCCACGCGGTTCGCGGGTGGTGAGCAGACCGCGCGTCCAGCGCTGCAGCCGGTCGGCCGTCACCACGTTCTCGGTGCCGTGGCGCACCATGTCCATCACGCGATGCTCCAGCGCCTTGATCTTCTCGCGCAGCATCTCGGCCTGGCGTTCCTGCAGGCTCACCGCGCGGTTGCCGTGCGGGCTGGTCAGCTGCACCTGGGCCAACAGCTGCGCGTGGCGCTCGAAGAAGTCGGGCGTGTTCGCCAGGTAGTCGGCGATGTCGTCTTCGGTGATCGGGTTCATGGCGGCGTTGTTGTTGTTTGGCATGGTCATAGTTCGTCGGGAATATCGATCTCGCCCTCGAAGACGGTGATGGCGGGGCCGGTCATGCGCACGGGTTGTCCCACGCCGTGCCACTCGATGGTGAGGATGCCGCCGCGCGTCTCGACGTCGACGCGGTGGTCGAGGAGCCCGAGGCGGATGCCCGCCACCACCGCGGCGCAGGCGCCGGTGCCGCAGGCCAGCGTCTCGCCGGCGCCGCGCTCGTGCACGCGCAGCCGCACATGCGTGCGGTCGACGATCTGCAGGAAGCCGGCGTTGACCCGCTGCGGAAAGCGCGGGTGGTGTTCGATCAGCGGGCCCTGCTCGGCCACCGGCGCGGTCTCGATGTCGTCAACGATCTGCACCGCGTGCGGGTTGCCCATCGACAGCACGGCGAAGGGCACGGTGGCGTACTCGGGCTTGGTCGACAGCGCCAGGTGCCAGGTCTCCCAGCCGCCATCGGGCTGCGGGTCCAGGCCGGCGGCATCGAAAGGCACACGCGCCGGCTCGAAGATGGGCGCGCCCATGTCGACGGTGACGCGGCCGTCGTCGTTCATGCGCGGCTCGATGACGCCCGAGAGCGTCTGCACGCGCACCACGTCCTTGGTCGTGAGCCCGTGCTCGCGCACGAAGCGCAGAAAGCAGCGGGCACCGTTGCCGCACTGCTCCACCTCGCCGCCGTCGGCGTTGTGGATCACGTACTGGAAGTCGATGCCCGCAGCGGGCGAGGGCCGCACCGTGAGGATCTGGTCGGCGCCGACACCGAAGTGGCGGTCGGCCAGGAACTGGTACTGCGCGGCCGACAGGCCGAGCGGCGCACCGGTCTCGTCGAGCACGACGAAGTCGTTGCCGGCACCCTGCATCTTGGTAAAGCGGATTCGCATCGGCGGATTATCGACGCGCTCGCCGACGCCCTCGCCACATCGGGCCATGCGTCGGACAGCACCGATGCCCTTTTCCTCCAAATGCCCGACCTCCGCACCGCCTGCACCACCCTACCCTCACCTCGCCGTCCGATCCTGGAGGGCTCGAACGAGGACGACGATTTGGTTGACTGGATCTATTCGATGCCGGCCTGGGCTTGGCTTGCCATCGCCGCGGGCCTGCTGCTGATTGTTCTTCTGCTGGTACGGATGCGCCGCCCCAAGGAATCGCAAGTCGTGGCGCTGGTGCGCCGCCGCCGCGAGCTGATGGCGCAATTGCAGGAACTCGCGGGCGACGAAGCCGCCGAATTGACGCGCCATGAATCGCGTCGATTGCGCGCTGGCACCAGTTCGATCGAGGTGCTCGAGGCAGCGGTGGTCCGTGCCGCGCGCATGTCGGCAAACGGCGAACTCGGCCCCCGCTAACGACGGGCAACTGCAACGCTGACCGGGCGCCTCAGTCGCCCAGTCGCGCCGAGAGAAATTCCAGAAAGCACGCGATGCGCGCCGCCAGCTGCGTGTTGCGGTAATACACCGCATTGATTGGCTGGCGCACGTCCACCGTGTCCTTCACCAGCACCTGCACCAGATCGCCGCGCGCACGGTCCCCGGCGGTCATGAAATCCGACAGGCAAACCATTCCGGCGCCCCGCAGCGCCAACTGACGCAGCGTCTCGCCGCTGGACGCCGTGATGCCCGGCGCGATCTGCCATTCGTCGCCGTGCGCACCACGCAGTGGCCAGCGGTTGAGCGACTCCGGTTGCGTGAAGCCCAGCAGCGTGTGCTTGCCGAGCGAGGCCACACTCTTCGGCCGGCCATGTTCCGCCAGATAGGCCGGGCTCGCCAGCACGCGGATGCGGCTGGTGCCCAGCGACCGCGCGTGCAACGTGGAGTCGCGCAGTGCGCCGATGCGGATCGCGATGTCGGTGCGGCGCGCCAGCAGGTCGATGTTGAGCTCGTCGGTGTCGAGCTCCAGCGTGATCTGCGGGTAGGCCTGGCGGAATTCGGCCACCAGCGGCACGATGGCGTGCAGCATGAAGGGTGTCGCCGCGTTCACGCGCAGCCGCCCGGCGGGCTTCTGGCGCCGCGCGGCCATCAGTTCTTCGGCCTCGTCGATCGACGCGAGGATGGCGCGTGCATGCGCCAGGAAGGCGGTGCCCTCTTCCGTGAGTGCGATGCGGCGGGTCGTACGGTGCAGCAGCGTGGTGTCGAGTTTCTTCTCGAGCCGGCCCAGTGCGCGGCTCACGCCCGACACCGTCTGGCCCAGCTGGTCGGCAGCAGCGGTGATCGAGCCGGTGTCGATGACAGCGGTGAAGGCCTGCAGTTCGTCAAGGGTCGTTTTCATGGGCTGGCTCCAGAGGCTGCGCAATCAATTGTTGATTCTCGCGCAAGTATCTTTGGCTCAAATCCCTCTTTTTCTGCAAAGACAGGCGCCGCAAACTTCAGCCATTCCAAGGAGTTTCCCCATGCCTATTGCATTGCTCGCGCTGACGCTCAGCGCATTCGCCATCGGCACGACCGAGTTCGTGATCGTCGGCCTGCTGCCCACCGTGGCGGCCGACCTCGGCATCGGCCTGCCCTCGGCCGGCCTGCTGGTCAGCTTGTATGCACTCGGCGTCGCCGTCGGCGCGCCGGTGCTGACCGCCCTGACCGGCAAGATGCCGCGCAAGGCGCTGCTGCTCGGCCTGATGGCGCTCTTCACCGCCGGGAACCTGCTGGCCTGGCAGGCGCCCAGCTACGAGACGCTGGTCGCGGCGCGCGTCCTCACCGGCCTGGCGCACGGCGTGTTCTTCTCGATCGGCTCGACCATCGCCACCGGCCTGGTGCCCAGGGAGAAGGCCGCGAGCGCCATCGCGATCATGTTCACCGGGCTCACGGTGGCGCTGGTCACGGGCGTGCCGCTGGGCACCTTCATCGGCCAGCACTTCGGCTGGCGCGAGACGTTCCTGGCGGTGTCGGCGCTGGGCGTGATCGCCTTCGTCGGCAGCTGGATCTTCGTGCCGAAGAACATCCGCCACAGCGCACCCGCCTCGCTGGTGCAGCAGGCCAAGGTGCTGGCGGAGCCGCGGCTGCTGCTGGTCTACGCCAAGACGGCCATCGGCTACGGCGGCTCCTTCATTCCCTTCACCTTCCTCGCGCCGATCCTCACCGACGTGTCGGGCTTCAGCGCTGGCGCGGTCGGCTGGGTGATGCTGGTGTACGGCGTGTCGGTCGCGGCAGGCAACATCTGGGGCGGCAAGCTCGCCGACCGGCTGGGGCCGATCCCGGCGCTGAAGATCATCTTCGCGCTGCTGGCTGCCGTGCTGCTGGTGTTCCAGTTCACCGCGCCGCACAAGTGGCTGGCGCTCGCCACCGTGCTGGCCTGGGGTGCGGTCGCCTTCGGCAACGTGCCGGGCTTGCAGGTCTACGTGGTGAAGCAGGCGGAGCGCTTCACGCCGCAGGCGGTCGACGTGGCCTCGGGCCTGAACATCGCGGCCTTCAACCTCGGCATCGCCGGCGCGGCCTGGGCTGGCGGCCTGATCGTCACCCACCTCGGGCTGATGCACACACCGTGGATCGGCGCGCTGGTGGTGCTCGTTTCCCTCGCCCTGACCCAATGGAGCGGAACGCTCGACCGACGCAACGGCATTCCCGTACGCAACAACGGCCCGATTCCGGTGGGCCACTGATCACTTTTCCAAGGAGAACGACACCATGAACACGAACACCATTCCCGCCTTCGGCCTCGGCACCTTCCGCCTGAAGGATCAGGTCGTCATCGACTCGGTCAAGACGGGCCTCGAACTCGGCTACCGCCTCGTCGACACGGCGCAGATCTACGGCAACGAGGCCGAAGTCGGTCAGGCGATCGCCGAAAGCGGCGTGCCGCGCAACGACATCTTCATCACCACCAAGATCTGGACGCCGAACTACGCGAAGGACAAGCTGGT
>CALRYR010000420.1:0-4425 GCA_943372425.1 Variovorax sp. YR752
GTGAAGCCTCCGAGCCGGCGGCGCAGCAGGCGCACCATGAAGAGCGCGACCAGCGCGGCGGCGGCCAGGGCCGCCACGCCGTTCACGACGCCACCAGCGATCACCAGCAGCGCCGCGGCCGGCAGCGACCACAGCACGGCGACGAAAACCGCCGTACCGCTGACGGCGTCGGCCATCGGCTTGGCCTTGCCGCCCTCGCCGCCGACGTAGGGCGACGCACGCATCACCGCCAGCGGCGCGAGGCGTGACAGCACATGCGCCGCCAGCAACGCGGTGCAGGCGACGAAGGCGCCCTGCCCGGCCAGCGCCGCCAGCAGCGCGAACTTGAGCGCCAGCGCCAGCACCACGGCGATGGCTCCGAAGGCGCCGATGCGCGAGTCCTTCATGATCTCCAGCGCGCGCTCGCGCGTCGACGCCCCCCCCAGGCCATCGACCACGTCGGCCAGGCCGTCTTCGTGGAAGGCGCCGGTGACGAGAACGGTCACCACGGTACAGAGCACGGCGGCGACCACCGGCGGCCACAGCAGGAGAGCGCCGGCCAGTGCCATTGCACCGATGACGCCGACGACCCAGCCGACCGCCGGGAAGTGCGCGGCACTCGCGCGCAGCATCGCCGGGCTGTAGCCGACCCACTGCGCGAGCCGGCCGGTGACGGGGATGCGGGTGAAGAACTGCAGTGCCAGCAGGAAGTGGCGCAAGCCGCTCACGCTGCGTCCTTGCGAGCAACGCCAGCGGACTCGAAGCTGGCCATGTCGCGCAGCACGGCGCAGGCCGACTCGAGCAGCGGCCACGCCAGTGCAGCGCCGGAGCCTTCGCCCAGCCGCAGGTCGAGGTGCAGCAGCGGGTCGAGCCCGAGGTGCGCGAGCAGCAGCGCATGGCCGGGCTCGGCCGACACGTGCGCGGCCACGCAGCGCTGCACCACATGCGGCCGCAGCGCCTGCGCCACCAGCACCGCAGCGCTGGCGATGAAGCCATCGACCACGATCACCCGGCGCTCCTCGGCCGCCTGCAGCACCGCGCCCACCAGCGTCGCGACCTCGAAGCCGCCGAAGGCTGCTAGGGCGTCGAGCGGCGACGTGGCGCCGGCGTGCAGCGCCAGCACGTCGCGCAGCACGCGCGTCTTGCGGGCGCGACCCTCTGCATCGAGCCCGGTGCCGGCGCCGGTGCACGCCTCGATGTCGTGGCCCACCAGGCGCGCCAGCAGCATCGCGGCGACCGAGCTGTTGCCGATGCCCATTTCGCCGAGCAGCAGCGCGTTGCCGGGCAGGTCGCGCACGACCGCCATGCCGTTGGCGATGGCCTCGGCGCACTGCGCGGCGCTCATGGCCGTTCCGAGCGACGCGTCGGCCGTGCCCGGTGCGACCTTGCGCACGACCAAGCCGTCGCGTGGTGCGAAGTCGCGGCGCACGCCGCAGTCGACCACCGTCAGCGCCAGGCCATGCTGCCGCGCCAGCACGCTCACGGCGGCACCGCCGGCCAGGAAGTTCTCGACCATCTGCCAGGTCACGTCGCTCGGATAGGCCGACACGCCGCGCGCCGCCAGGCCATGGTCGGCCGCACAGACCAGCATCTGTGGCTGCGCCAACACGGGTGCCTCGCTGCCGAGGATGGCGCCGATCCGCAGCGCGAGCGCCTCGAGCCGGCCCAGCGCACCGCGCGGCTTGGTCTTGTTGTCGATCGCGTGCTGCAGGCGGCCGTAAAGGGCTGCATCGTGCACGTCGGCGACGGGAGGAAGCTTCAAGGTGGACATGGGTTCAGTCGATCAGGGAGGACAACACACCGGGCGAGAAGTGCGCGTCGATGAAATCGGCGAGGCCGTCGAACACGGCATCGAGCGTCGGCGCAGTGGCGCCGAACAGCGCCTGCAGCACGGCCGGGTCTTCGAACAGACCGTGCAGGTAGACGCCCAGCACGTTCCCCGCCGCGTTCTGCCAGGCCAGGCCGTCGGGCATGGCGGCATGCGCGCGATCGCCGGCCGCGGCCATCGCGCTGTGTTCGACGGTTTGGCCGTGGTGGATCTCGTAGCCCTGCACGCCGACGTTCGACAGCGCAGCCCATGCGCCGTGCAGCTTCGCGAAGCTGGCCTCGCGCTGGCGCACCGTCTTGTCGGGCGCGAACACCGTGACCAGCGGCAACAGACCCAGGCCCGGTGCATTGCCGTCGATGCCGTGCGGGTCGATCAACGCTTCGCCCAGCATCTGCAGGCCGCCGCAAACACCCAGCACCCGCCCGCCGCGCGCGGCATGCGCCGCCACCGCGCGGTCCAGCCCCTGCGCGCGCAGCCAGGCCAGGTCGCCGCTGGTGTGCTTGGAGCCGGGCAGCACCACCCAGTCGGCATCGGACAGCTCGGCCGGGCTGCGCACCCAGCGCAGGCGAACGCCAGGCATGTTCTTCAGCGGCTGGAATTCGTCGAGGTTGCTGATGCGCGGATAGGCGACCACAGCGACGGTGCACGTCACCTCGCCCGTCGCCGTGCTGCGGTCGTCGAAGACGCCGTCTTCTTCCGCCAGACCGTGCTGCCACCACATCGGAAGCGTCGCCACGGTCGGCACGCCGGTCATGTCCTGCAGCATTTGCGGCGCGGGCGCGAGCAGCGCCGCGTCGCCGCGGAACTTGTTGAGCACGAAGCCGCGCAGCAGCGCGCGGTCGGCTTCGGGCATCAGCGCCCAGGTGCCGTAGAGATGCGCGAAGGCCCCGCCGCGGTCGATGTCCGTCACCAGCAGGCAGCGTGCCTCGGCGTGGCGCGCGACGCGCAGGTTGACGATGTCGCTGGCCATCAGGTTGATCTCCGCCGGCGAGCCCGCACCCTCGATCACCACCACATCGTTCTCAGCGCGCAAGGCGTCGAGCGATGCGGCGATCTCCGGCCAGACGCGCTCGCTGCGGCCGCGCCATGGCAGCCCGGTGAGTTCGGCGCTCACCTGCCCCAGCAGCACGACCTGGCTGTGCGTGTCGCGCTCGGGCTTGAGCAGCAGCGGGTTCATGCGCACCTCGGGCACGGCGCGGGCGGCCAACGCCTGGAAGTACTGCGCGCTGCCGATCTCGCCGCCCTCCACCACCCGTGCGTTGTTGCTCATGTTCTGCGCCTTGAACGGCGCCACGCGCAGGCCCTGGCGGGCGTAGTGGCGACACAGCGCGGTGGCCAGCCAGCTCTTGCCGGCGCCGCTCGTCGTTCCCAGGACCATCACGCATTTCGCTGTCATGCGGCGATTGTCGTCGGCGCTGACGACCGCGGGTCAAGGGCGCCGCCGCACGGCGCCGGCCCCGCGTCAGGTCAGGCCGGAACGTCTGCCAGCGCCCGCCCGCACAGCATAGCGACCAGCGATTCCGGGTGCGCGGGCAGTCTGTCGCCACGCCAGACCACGTGCTGGTCGGCGCGGCACAGCACGAGCTTGTGCAGGTAGGCGTCCGGCAACGTGCCGGGGTCGACGTTGATCAGCGTGAGCGGCATGCCGTACTCGCGGGCGACCGCCGACAGCGCACTGGCGTCGACCTTCGGATCGCACCGCAGGAGCGTGTAGCCGGGGCCGAAGTCGTCGTACACCGAGCGCCCATCGGGCAGCCAGAAGTGCGGCGCCCGGCAGCCCGGCACGGTCGACGGCGTGAAGCCGCCCATTGAGTAGCCGGGCGGCTGCGCCTCGTCGGCGGCGATGATCGGCGAGCCTGCGTAGTAGTAGCCGAAGTTCAGGCCGGCGCAGCAGAACTGCTGCACGTTCAGCTCGTAGGCCTCGCGCCCCACGTCCTCGCGCAGCGCATCGCCGGCCGGGCCCGGCGCCTCGATGTCCTGCGGCACCGCGCGGCGGGCGCGGATCATCTTCTGCGCATGGTCCATGGCGAACTGCGACACCTGCTCGGTGATCGGCTGGCGCTCCGCCTCGTAGGCGTCGAGGATGGCCTCGTCGGCCCAGCCCTGGATCACCGCGCCCATCAGCCAGCCGAGGTTGACCGCATCGGCGATGCCGGCGTTCATGCCGTAACCCGCATAGGGCACCCACAGGTGTGCCGCATCGCCCGCCAGGAACACGCGGCCCGCGCGGAAGCGGTTGGCGACCAGTCGCCGGCCCACCCAGTCTTCCTTGCTGATCACGTCGTAGGCGAAGTCGTCGCCGACGCCGAGGATGTCGCGGATCGACCGGTCGCGGTCGACCGAATCGAACTCGGGCTCGTCGGGGTTGAGGTGGTTGTGGACCAGCCAGGTTTCGTGGCCGTCGATCGCGAACATGGTCCCGCAGCGCCGCGGGTTCATCGCGTAGTACGACCAGGCCGGCTTGCCGGGCATCAGCGCGCGCAACTGCGGCGCGCGGATGTACGTCGACTGCACCCGCTGGATGACCGGCGTGCCCTCGAGCTTCGCGCCCATCTGCTTGCGCACGCCCGAGCTGCCGCCGTCGCAGCCGGCCAGGTAGCGGCTGCGCACGGTGCGCG
>CALRYR010000421.1:0-4418 GCA_943372425.1 Variovorax sp. YR752
CCAGACTTCGGCGTAGGGTCGCTCGACGACCACGAGCAGTGGCCAGGCAGGAAGCCGGCGGTACGCCCCCACGGCGGGCGCTCCGTCGAAGCCCGCTTCGATGTACGTCCCCTGCCCGGCGCCCGTGCCTGCAAGGCGCAGTGCGGTCAAACCTGACGGCCTGCTGCCGATGGTCAATGGCACACCGCTCCCGGCCGACACCAGTTGTCCGTCGGCCGAGAGGATGGCCGCCCGCAGCGCGGCGTCGCCGAGGAGAAGGCGCTGCTCCGACGCCAGCCGGCCCGGATCGAGCACCGCCACGAGCAGCATGGGCGCGCGTGACTGCCCCCAGGTCGTCATGACCAGCGGCAGCCCGGCGTCGCCGGCGGGTTGCACGCCACCTTCGGCGAGCTGCCGCAGATCGCGTGCGGCGAACGGCGGACCGACCCGAGCTTCGGCCGTCGCCGCAATGCCGCCCAGCGCGCCGAGCGCCACGACGGCGTTGACGTTCTGCGGGTTCGAGCTCGCCAGCACCCGACCGTTTCCGTCCAGCACCGACATGCTCCGCAACACGGGCTGCCCGCGCACCGCATCCACCAGCCATCGATGGCTGCGCGCGGGATCGGCGTTGGCCGCCCAGGGTTCGACCGCGTCGCGCGTGCTGCGCAGCTTGCCTTCGACCAGGTCCAGCGTGGCCGCGAGTTGCCCTTCGGCCACGCGCGCGTACATGGCCTGGGACGCGACCGTTTCATCCTCCGACGCCTGCCAGTCGATGAAGACCTCGCCCGTCCCGACGGCCAGCACCGTGGCGCCGAGCAGGATGCAGATCGCTCGAAACCGCCGGACACGGGCGCCCATCGCCTTGTCGACCAGATCTTTCGCCGTGTTCATCGACGAACAGCGATCTCGCAGAGGCGCCGCCGATGTCCGGCACCGGCGGACGCGCGGGCCCGCGTCATGGTCGCGACGCGCTCCCGGAGATGTCGAAGGTGGCGGCTTCCTCGCAGGTCGCGCACAGGGTGAACACGCGGTCGAGCCGCATCAGTTCGAACAGCGCGATCACCGTCGCCGACAGGCGGCACAGCCGCACCTCGCCCTGCCGCTGGCGCATCTGGCGCATGCACGACAGCAGCGCGCCGATGCCCGAGCTGTCGATGAAGCGCACGCCGTCCAGATCGAACACCACCCGCGTGTGCTGCTTCAACACGGCCTGCACTTCATCCTTGAAGACCTGCACATTGCTGGCATCGAGGCTTTCTTCGCGCAGCTGGATGACAAGCGTGCTGTCGCCCAGAACGCTCGAGTTGATTTTCATGATGGCGGGTTCTCAGGGGTTGCGTGCGGAGGAGAAGCATCATCGCCGCGCGCCAGCAGGTCGATTTCCGTCGAGATGTCGCGCAGTGCAGCACCGAGGGCCCACGCGTGGGCGTGCGAAGCGGCCTCTTCGGCGCGTTGAGCGGCCTGGCTGAGGGCGTGGAAGCCGAAGCTGCCAGCGGCGCCCTTCAACCGATGCAGGAGGGTCTGGCGCTGCGCATTGTCCGGCGCTGCCTCGATGGCGGCCCATCTGTCGGGCAGGCCGTCGACAAAACGCAACTGCAGACGAAGAAACGCCTGCTCGGTTCCCGCGGGCAGCGCGTCAACCAGCGTGGGGCGCACGTCCATGTTCCCAGTAGATGAGGATGTCGCGGGGCAATCGCATCGGGTCGAAGGGCTTGACGATGACACCGGTCGCGCCGTATTGCATCAATTCCTCGAGCTGGTCCGGCATCGCCTTGGCCGTGAGGAACACGCTCGGCACCCCGGCCAGGGCGGGCAGTTCGCGCAAGGCGCTCAGGGTCTCGGGGCCGGTCAGCCCGGGCATCATCACGTCGAGCAGGATGAGGTCCGGCTTGAAGACCTGGGCAGCAAAAACCGCTTCGTGGCCGCTGGCGCACATGCAGACCTCGTAGCCGCCGACGGTGCCCAGGCTGAACTCCAGAATCATCCGGATGTCGGCGTCGTCCTCGACGCACATGACGCGACGCAATTCATCCTGCATGGCTGTCCTCCGTGGGCCAGGTCGACGAAGGGAGCCTGCGGCCGTCTTCGCCGACGGCGGGTTTCTGTGGCGGCACTTCGGGCAGCCACACGCTGAATGTCGCACCCTTGGATTCCGGCGTGTCGGCGGAAATGCGGCCGGCCATCTGCTCGACGAGCAGGCGGGCGATGTACAGGCCCAGGCCGGCACCGCCCTGCGAGCGGCGGTCGCTGCTGTCCTCCTGCGAGAACTTCTCGAACAGCCGCTCGCGAAAGTCGGCTGCCACGCCCGGCCCGCTGTCGGACACGCTGACGCACAGTCCGTCCGCGCGCGCGCTCAGCCGCACCACCACCGTCGCGCCGCGCGGCGAATGCTTGATCGCGTTGGACAGCAGGTTGCCGAACACCTGCTGCAGGCGATCGGCGTCCACCGACACCAGCGCATCGGCGAGGGCTGGCTGCGCCATCTCGGCACGCAGGTAAACGCCGAGGCCGCTCGCATAGCCCTGATTGGCGCTGATCGCCTCCTGGATCACGCGCGCCAGCGGCTGCACCTTGAGCCGCAAGGCCATGCGGTCGCCTTCGAGCTTGGTCAGATCGAGGATGTCGTCGATCAGCTTGCTCAGGCGCACCCCGTTGCGCTGCACCGCGGCCGCCAGGGGAATCGCCTGGGCGGGCAGTGCGCCGGCGGCTCCCGAGGTGAGCAGGCCGATGGCGCCCAGCACCGAGGTCAGCGGCGTGCGCAACTCGTGGCTGACCGTGGCGACGAATTCGTCGCGCATGCGGTCGATGCGCAGTTGCTCGGTCAGGTCGCGAACGACCAGCGTCGTGCGCGTACCCTGCCCCTCCATCCACTGGCTGACCGACACGTCGGCCTGGAAGTGCTTGCCGTCGCCACGCCGCAGTGACATCCGGCCGCCGGCCAGCAGTGCGCTCGGCGCACAGGCGGCCACCGCCGCGATGTCCCGGGTCGCCAGCGCGTCGGGCGTGCCCCCACCGAAGGTCTGGCACGCCGCCAGGTTGGCTTCGACGGCGCGGCCGTCCTCGTCGAGCGTCAGCACCGAATCCAGGATGTTGTCCTGGATGTCGCGCTGGCGCTGCACCAGGCGCGCCATCGACAGCTGCCGCTGCAGCGTCTGCGACCAGCGCGTCAGCCGGGCGTCGAGCAGCAGGGGCCCGATGGGAAGCAGCAGCACATCGTCGGCCCCGCTGTGAAGCGCATCCGCCATGGCGGGCTCGTCGGCATGCTGCGCCAGCAGCAGCACGGGCATCCACGACGTTCCCTGCGCTTGCCGCATCCGGCAGATCGCAGTTTGGAGCCCCTGCACGGGAACCCGGTCGACATGGAAGATGACGATGTCGGCGTTCCGGCCGAGCAGACAGGCCGACGCGGCATCGAGGCTGTCTGCCTGCGTCAGGTCGTACCCGAGCGAGGCCAGCGCCGCGCAAAGGGCCGCACTCGACGTTCCGTCGTGGTCGACGACGAGAAGTTGGGGTGGGCGGCTTTCGATGGGTTGCATAGGGAGCCCGTCGATCCTAGTGCGGGATCGCGCTGGCCAAGCGGTTTGGCGGCGCACATTTCACAAACCGATGACAAATGCCAACTCATGGCAACGGCGTGCGCGCCTTCAATGGAAGTCCCGGCTGCGGCGCCCGTCGGCGAGCCGGCCCAGCCAGGGCGTGAGGTCCTTGAAGCGCTGGGCCAGCAGGTGCCGCACCTGGCCGCCGCTGGCCGTGTCGCGCTGCCATACGCCCTGGACTGCCAGCAGCTTGGACTTGAGCAAGGGTTCGCGCTGCTCTTCGATCAAATCGTTCCAGACGATCACGTTGACGATGCCGGTTTCGTCTTCCAGCGACACGAACATCGTGCCCTTGGCCGTACCGGGGCGCTGGCGCATGGTGACGATGCCGCAGGCGCGCACGGTACGGCCGTTCGGCACCTCGTTCAGCTGCTGCGCGCTCAGCAGCTTGAAGCGCGCCATGCGCGGGCGCAGCAGCGCGAGCGGATGGCGGCGCAGCGTGAGGTTGAGCGACGCGTAGTCGCCGACGATCTCCTCGCCCTCCGAGGCTTCGGGCAGCCGCAGCGGCACTTCGTGGATGGGCACGCCTTTGAGCAACGCGGGCGAACGCCGCTGTGCCATCGCGTCCCACACCTGCTGGCGGCGGTGGCCCGACAACGGCATCAGGGCATCGGCACCGGCGAGCGCCGCCATGTCCTTCGCATCGAGGTCGGCGCGCAGGGCCAGGTCTTCGGTGCTGGTGAAGGGTGCGAAGGCGCGAGCTTCGAGCAGGCGTTTCATGCCGGCCTCGCTGAGCGAAACGATCTGGCGCAGGCCGAGGCGAACCGCCGGCTGGTCGGGCCGCCCGAGGAAGCTGGCGTACTGCGGATCGGTGCCGCCCGGCATGCGCGGTGCATCGGGCGA
>CALRYR010000422.1:0-4412 GCA_943372425.1 Variovorax sp. YR752
ACCCGGGCTACCCGCCGCTGCGCATCCACCCCGTCGCTCCGGCTCACCTGACGCTCGACGCGCCGATCCGCGTGCGCGGCGACGTGTCCAGCCAGTTCCTCACCGCCCTGTTGCTGGCGCTGCCGCTGGTGGCCGTGCGCGACATCACGATCGACGTCGTCGGCGAGCTGATCTCGAAGCCGTACATCGAGATCACGCTCAACCTGCTGGCGCGCTTCGGCATCGTCGTGCAGCGGGACGGCTGGCAGCGTTTCACGATTCCAGCGGGCAGCCGCTATCGCTCGCCGGGCGAGATCCATGTCGAGGCCGACGCCTCGTCGGCCAGCTATTTCATCGCGCTGGGCGCGCTGGCGGCCACCGGTGACGCGTTGCGCATCGAGGGCGTGGGAGCCGAGTCGATCCAGGGCGACATCCGTTTCATCGAGGCCGCGCGGCTGATGGGCGCGTCGGTCGACGGCGGCCCCAACTGGCTGCAGGTGGCGCGTGGCGACTGGCCGCTGAAGGCCATCGACCTGGACGCCAACCACATCCCCGATGCGGCCATGACACTGGCCGTGATGGCGCTCTACGCCGACGGACCCAGCACCTTGCGCAACATCGCCAGCTGGCGCGTCAAGGAAACCGACCGCATCGACGCGATGGCCGCCGAACTGCGCAAACTCGGCGCCACGGTCGAGGACGGGCCCGATTTCATCCGGGTGCATCCGCTCGCCGCCGCCGACTGGCGCGCCGCCCGCATCAAGACCTACGACGACCATCGCGTGGCGATGTGCTTCTCGCTCGCTGCCTTCAACCCGGCGGGCCTGCCGGTGCGCGTCCTCGACCCGCACTGCGTCGCCAAGACCTTTCCGGACTACTTCGAGACGCTGTTCACCGTCATCGACGTGCCCGATGTTCCGGTCATCTGCATCGATGGGCCGACCGCGTCCGGCAAGGGCACGCTGGCGGTCGAAATAGCCCACGAACTGGGCTATCACTACCTCGATTCCGGGTCGCTCTACCGCGTGACCGGGCTCGCCGCGCGCCGCCAGGGGCTCGAGCCCGAGGCAGCGCACGAGGCCGAGATCGCCGCGCTGGCCGAGACGCTGCCCCTGCAGTTCGTCAAGGGCAAGGTACTGCTCGACGGCGAGGACGTGAGCGACGCCATCCGCACCGAAGCCGCCGGCATGGACGCCTCGCGCGTGTCCGCCCTGCCCGCCGTGCGCGCGGCCCTGCTGTCGCTGCAGAAGCGCTTCCGCCGCCTGCCGGGCCTGGTCGCCGACGGCCGCGACATGGGCACCGTGATCTTCCCGGAAGCCCGCCTGAAGGTCTTCCTGACGGCCAGCGCCGCCCAGCGCGCCGAGCGGCGGCATAAGCAGTTGATTTCAAAGGGGATTTCGACTACACTCGACAGTCTTCGCGCCGACCTGGAAGCTCGCGATGCACGGGACTCTTCCCGCAGCGTCGCCCCTCTGAAACCAGCGCAAGACGCCCGCCGCTTGGACAACTCCCAACTCTCGATCGCGCAATCGGTCGAGCAGGTGTTGAACTGGTGGCAGGAAACACAACCTTTCAAGTCTTCTTGATCGGTGTTTCAGTCCGGCAGGTCCCCGCCGCGCGACAGCGCATCGGCTTGCCGGTTTTCGTAACTCAACCGGGCCCCAAGCCCACAACCGCCGTCTCCAGACACCAAGCCAGTTGCAATGGTGCAGCTGCGAACCCTGCGTGACGGAAGGAAAAATCAATGTCCGAATCTTTTGCCGACCTATTCGAAGAGTCCCTGAAGCGTTCCGAAATGCGCACCGGTGAAGTCATCACCGCTGAAGTCGTGCGCGTCGAACACAACCACGTCGTCGTGAACGCCGGTCTGAAGTCCGAAGCGTACGTGCCGATCGAGGAGTTCAAGAACGACAAGGGCGAACTCGAAGTCCAGGCCGGCGATTTCGTTTCCGTGGCCATCGGCTCCGTCGAAAACGGCTACGGCGACACCATCCTCTCGCGCGACACCGCCAAGCGTCTGGCTTCGTGGCTCGCTCTGGAGAAGGCCCTGGAATCCGGCGACTTCGTCACCGGCACCACCAGCGGCAAGGTCAAGGGCGGCCTGACCGTCCTGGTCAACGGCATCCGCGCCTTCCTGCCGGGTTCGCTGATCGACACGCGTCCGATCAAGGACCTGACCCCGTACGAGAACAAGACCCTGGAATTCAAGGTCATCAAGCTCGACCGCAAGCGCAACAACGTCGTGCTGTCGCGTCGTGCCGTGGTCGAAGCCAGCATGGGCGAAGAGCGCGCCAAGCTGATGGAAACCCTGAAGGAAGGCGCTGTCGTCCGTGGCGTGGTCAAGAACATCACCGAATACGGTGCGTTCGTCGACCTCGGCGGCATCGACGGTCTGCTGCACATCACCGACATGGCATGGCGCCGTGTTCGCCACCCGAGCGAAGTCGTTCAGGCTGGCCAGGAAATCACCGCCAAGATCCTCAAGTTCGACACCGAAAAGAACCGTGTGTCGCTGGGTCTGAAACAAATGGGTGATGACCCGTGGATGGGCGTTTCGCGCCGCTACCCGCAATCGACCCGCCTGTTCGGCAAGGTCACGAACATCGCCGACTACGGCGCGTTCGTCGAACTCGAACCCGGCATCGAAGGCCTGGTGCACGTCTCCGAAATGGACTGGACCAACAAGAACATCGCGCCGAACAAGATCGTTTCGCTCGGCGACGAGGTCGAAGTCATGGTTCTGGAAATCGACGAAGACAAGCGCCGCATCAGCCTGGGCATGAAGCAGTGCAAGGCCAACCCGTGGCAAGAGTTCGCTCAAAACACGAAGCGTGGCGACCGCGTCAAGGGCCCGATCAAGTCGATCACCGACTTCGGTGTGTTCGTGGGTCTGGCTGCCGGCATCGACGGCCTGGTTCACCTGTCCGACCTCTCGTGGAACGAAACCGGCGAAGCTGCCGTGCGCAACTTCAAGAAGGGCCAGGAAGTCGAGGCTCTGGTGCTGGCAGTCGATGTCGACCGCGAGCGCATCAGCCTGGGCATCAAGCAGCTCGACAGCGATCCGTTCACGACCTTCACCACGGTGAACGACAAGGGCCAGATCGTGACCGGCAAGGTCAAGACCGTGGACGCACGCGGCGCTGAAATCGACCTCGGCGAAGACATCATCGGCTACCTGCGCGCTTCGGAAATCTCGCGCGACCGCGTCGAAGATGCCCGCAACGTGCTCAAGGAAGGCGACGAAGTCACGGCCGTGGTGGTGAACGTGGATCGCAAGACCCGCAACATCCAGCTGTCGATCAAGCAGAAGGACATGGTCGACGAACAAGGCGCCATGGCCAGCCTGAGCCAGCAGTCGGCACGCGAGAACGCGGGCACGACGAGCCTGGGCGCCCTGCTGCGCGCCAAGCTGGACAACAGCGACAAGTAAGCTGACCCAGCAGACAGAGCCGGCCTTCGGGCCGCTCTGTCTTTTTTTTCGTCTTCGTTTTCTCGCCGGCCCATGACACGCTCCGACCTCGTTGAAGAACTCGCTGCCCGTTTCTCGCAGCTGACGCACCGCGATGCCGAGTACGCCGTCAAGACGATCCTCGACGCGATGAGCGACGCGCTGGTGCGCGGCCACCGCATCGAGATCCGCGGCTTCGGCAGCTTCTCGGTCAACCGCCGGCCGCCGCGCATCGGACGCAATCCGCGTTCGGGCGAGAGCGTGCAGATCCCGGAGAAACGCGTGCCGCACTTCAAGCCGGGCAAGGCCCTGCGCGAAGCCGTGGATGCGCGCACCGCGGAAATGGATGCGGCCGAACGCAAGCCGTCCGCACCTTGAGGTCAAACGTAGAATCGGCGAGCCCAAGGGGACGCTGATGAAATACCTCCTGTGGCTGCTCAAGGCAGCCATTTTTTTTACCCTCTTCGCCTTCGCGCTGAACAACCAGCACGACGCCACCGTCTACTTCTTCTTCGGCACCTCGTGGCGCGCGCCCCTGGTGCTGGTGGTGCTGGCCGCGTTCGCGGGCGGGCTGGTGGTCGGTGCGCTCGGCATGCTGCCGGGCTGGTGGAAGCACCGCTCCGCGGCACAGCGTCCGGCCGAGCCGCCGCCTGCCACGCCTGCCGTGACGGCGCCACCGGTGTCGAACACCCTACCGACCGACCTTCCCGCCGTGCGTCAACATGGACTTTGATTTCAGCTGGCTGCTCCTGAGCCTGCCCGTCGCCTTCGTGCTGGGCTGGCTCGCCTCGCGCTTCGACATCCGGCAACTGAAGCTCGAAAACCGGCAGGCGCCGAAGGCCTACTTCCGCGGCTTGAACTTCCTGCTCAACGAACAGCAGGACCAGGCCATCGATGCGTTCATCGAGGCGGTGCAAAACGACCCGGACACGCAGGAACTGCACTTCGCGCTGGGCAACCTGTTCCGCCGCCGCGGCGAATACCA
>CALRYR010000423.1:0-4400 GCA_943372425.1 Variovorax sp. YR752
CTGCAATTGCGCAATTAGCATGCCTGAATCAAAGCCTCGAATTTCCGCATTTTCGGAAATACGCAATTCGCACGCAGATCCGGAGATCGCCTGCACTGAATTGCACGTGGCGCATGAATCGGTGCGTATTTCCCGACCCGATTGCGTGCATGAAAGGAGGCGCTACGCTTTCTTCGGCAACTCCGGCGCCATGAATTTCTCCAGGCTCTCGATGGTTCGTTCGGCATGCTGACGCAGCACTTTCTCGACCTCTTCCGCCGGGCCGGCGCGCAAGGCTTCGATGATGTAGCCGTGCGCACTGCGCGAGCGGTTGGGTCTGTCCGACTTCTCCAGCCAAAGCCGCATGTGCGGCTCCACCACCGAATGCAGCGACGAGATCTGCCGCATCAGGCGCGGGTTGTGGCTCAGCGAGCACAGGTATTCGTGGAATTGACGATGCAGCGACACCCATTCCTGAACATCGTCCTCGGCCAATTCCATTTGCCGGATCAGATCGTCCAGCACCGCAATGTGTTTTTCCTGGATGGTGCTGAAAGCCACCCGCGCGGCCAGGCCTTCGAGCACGGCGCGCATGTGGAAAACTTCGACCATTTCAGCGGTTGACAGCTTGCGCACCACCGCACCGCGATGCGGCCGAATGTCGACCAGGCCTTCGGTCGCCAAGCGACGAAAGGCTTCGCGCACCGGCATGCGGCTGGTACCGATCTCAGTGGCGATTTCCTCAGGAATCAACCGGTCGCCCGCACCGTACTGCCCGCTGCGAATGCGTTGGATGATGTGGCTGTACGCCTCTTCCTCGGCGGTGAACGACGCCGTCAGTCCGGTCAGGCGCTGGATGTCGGTCATGCACGAACCTCGGTCGCCACCATGCCGGCTGGATGCTGAATGTAACTTTGTATCCACATATACGTGGATGGAGTCTAGGTGGCCCGGTGCTTCAGCGCAAGCCTCCCGCGTCTACGCGGCAGGAGAGTCGCCCCGCGCGTTCGCCACGGCGTGCGCCAACTGCTGCACGTCGGCCACGACCAGCGCCTTGCCGTCCTTCAGCAGCACGCCCTGGCGCACCAGCGCGTTCAGCTCGCGCGTGACCTGCTCGCGGTTGGTGCTGATCTGGCTGGCCAGCGCCGCGTGCCTGGGCGACGGGTCGAGCCGGGCGCGGTTGTCCGCCACCCCGGCGGCCTGCGCCATGCGCAGCAGCTCGGCCTGCAGGCGCTGCGGCACGTCGAGCGTGCTGAGGTCGATGATGCGTTCGGACAGCTGGCGCACCAGCGACGCGAGGCGCAGCATCACGCGCTCGGCCAGCAGCGGCTCTTCGCGCAGCAGCGCGCGGAAGTCGGCCCGCGCCAGGCTGGCCAGCACGCTGGGCTGCAGCGTGAGCACATCGGCCGAACGCGGGCCGCCGTCGATGGCGGCCAGTTCTCCGAACAGCTCGCCCTCCCCGCAGTCGCGGAAGGTGACCTGGCGGCCGCTGGCCGCGTAGGTGGTGATGCGCACACTGCCTGAGACGATGAAGTAGACCTCGCCCTCGTCCTGCGCCCGCAGCACCAGCGGCTGGCCGGCATCGACGCTTTGCCAGCGGCACGCCTGCGCGACGCGGTCGAGCCGGTCGTCGGGCAGTGCGTCGAACAGGGCAACGCGGCGCAGCGCGAGAGAAGAACGAACAGGAGGATGGGGCATGCGGAGGGGGGGGCCAGGGCGCGCGGATTATGCTCGGGCGCCCCTTCGAGCCGCCTGCATGCCCGTCCGTTCCCCTCCCCGCCTCGCCCTGCCCACACGGCGGAACCTGCGGTGGACCAGCGGCCTGATCCTGCTGGGCTACGTCACCGGCCATCTGCTCAACCACGCGATGGGCCTGGTGTCGCTGGACTTCGCCGAAGCGGTGCTGCAGGCGGTGCATGGCTTCTGGCACAGCCTGCCGGGCACGCTGCTGCTGTACGGCGCGGCCGCCACGCACATCGCGCTGGCGCTGCAGGGCGTGTGGGAGCGCCGCAGCCTGCGCATGCCGCCGATCGAGGCGGTCCGGCTGCTGCTGGGCTTCTCGCTGCCGCTGCTGCTGGCCGCGCACCTCAGCGCCATGCGCTGGGCCTACGAGGCCTTCGCGCTGCAGCCGTCGTATGCGCGCGTGGTGCAAGGGCTGTGGAGCATCGGCGGCGCAAGCGGCCAGTTCGCGCTGATGGCCGCCGCCTGGGCGCACGGCTGCCTCGGCGTGCACCTGGCGCTGCGGGTGCGGGCCGGCTACCGCCGGCATTCGCACCTGCTGCTGGTCGCCGCGGTGCTGTTGCCGGTGCTGGCCGCGGCCGGCTTCCTCGGCATGGGACGCGAACTGCAATGGTCGGGCCGGGCGCCGCCGCAGGTGCCCACGCCGGCGCAGGGCGCGGCCATCGAGCGGGCGGAGCGCCACATCGAGCTCTTCTACGGCCTGCTGCTGCTCGCCGTGTTCGCGGCACGCGGGCTGCGCCTGCGCCGCGAACGCCGGCCCGGCGCGTCGATCCTGCTGCGCGACCCCGGACGCAGCGTGCGCGTGCCGCGCGGCTGGAGCGTGCTCGAAGCGAGCCGCGCGCACGGCGTTGCGCACCTGTCGGTGTGCGGCGGCCGGGCGCGCTGCTCGACCTGCCGTGTGCGCGTGCAGGACCCGGCCGCGCATTGCGATGCACCGGGCCGCGACGAGCGCCGCACGCTGGCCCGCGTGCGCGCGCCGGCCGACGTGCGGCTGGCCTGCCAGCTGCGGCCACGCGGCGACATCACGGTCACGCCGCTGTTCGAGACCGGCACCGCCGCGCAGCCGGCACGCTTCGGCCGCGAGCGCGACGTGGCGATCCTCTTCGTCGACCTGCGGCGCTGGTCGGGCCTGGCGGAGAACCAGTGGCCCTTCGACCTGGCCTACCTGCTGGAGCGCTATTTCGCCATCGTCGGCGCTGCGGTGCGCGATAGCGGCGGCGTGCCCAACCAGTTCATCGGCGACAGCGTGATGGCGATCTTCGGGCTCGACGTCGACCTGCCGACCGCCTGCCGCCAGGCCCTGGACGCCGCCGCGCTGATCGGCGAACGCCTGGACGCCTGGGGCGCCGGCTTCGAGGCGCAGTTCGGCCACCGGCTCGACTTCGGCATGGGCCTGCATGCCGGACGCACGGCGGTCGGCGACGTCGGCTACCTCGAGACGACCACCTTCACCGCCGTGGGCGAGGTGGTCAACACCGCGAGCCGGCTGCAGGACCACTCGAAGACTGCCGACGCGCGGCTGGTGGTCTCGGTGTACGCGGCACGGCAGGCCGGCATGGCCGACCGGTTCGGCGCGGCGCACACGGTTCGGCTGCGCGGCCGCGCCGAAGCGCTCGAAGTGCTGCACGTGGCGCGCCCCGCACGACCCGGCCCCACAGTGACCTGAGGAAAAACGTGCGCCAGCGCACATCGCGCGGACGCACCGGCGAAGAGACTTCATCGGCCAGCCATCGCCGCCCTCGGCGACGGCAACCACAACGAAAGGATCTTCACCATGCAAGCCAAGCAACTCCTCGCCCTCACCGCCCTGGTCGCCGCCGCCGTCACGGCCGGCACCGCCGCCGCGCAGACCGTTCCCGCCGAGGCCTGGGTCGGCTCGCCGATCGCCACCACCGGCGCCGTGAGCCGCGCCGACGTCGCGGCCGACCTGCAGCGCAGCGCCCGCGTGGCCGCCGCAACGCCCGAAGCCTGGGTCGGCACGCAGGCCTCGTCGCGCATCGCCGCCGGCACGCTCAGCCGTGCCGAAGTGCTGGCCGACCTGAACCTGTGGCGCCGCGCCGGCCTGGAAACGGCTTCGCTCGCCGAAACCGCCGACAGCAACGCCCCGCGCTACGCCCAGCAGGTCGCCGCCTACCAGCGCGCCCGCAACAGCGGCGTCTATGCAGCCGAACTGCAGCATGTGCAGGGCACCACCGGCAGCGCCGCCGCCGGCCAGACCATGCCCTCGGCGCAGTAAGCGATGGACACCGCACGCACCGACGCGCTCGGCAAACTGCTGCTTCGCCTGACCCTGGGCGGGCTGATCCTCGTGCACGGCCTGTGGAAGGTCTTCAACGGCGCCGACGGCATCGCCCGCATGGTCGGCGCCGCCGGCCTGCCGACCGCCATCGGCCACCTCGTGTATGTCGGCGAGGTGCTCGCACCGGTGCTGGTGCTGGTCGGCCTGTTCACCCGGCCCGCCGCATTGGTGATCGCCTTCAACATGGTCGTGGCCGTGCTGCTGGTCCACACCAGCCAGTTCTTCACGCTGTCGAAGAGTGGCGGCTGGGCACTGGAACTGCAGGCCTTCTTCCTGCTGACGGCGCTCGTCGTGGCACTGCTCGGTGCCGGCCCGTTGCGCGTCGGCAAGCCCGCCACCCGTTGGTGGCAGTGAGCATCGCGCGCTAACGCTCAGACGACCA
>CALRYR010000424.1:0-4394 GCA_943372425.1 Variovorax sp. YR752
AACCGTTCCGGAAGCTCAGCCTCGCGACGCCTCTCTTCAGGGGTTCCGAGCTGCCGCTTGGGCATTTCTTTTCCGTCACACCGCCATGAGCGGGCGTGAGGCGCCCGCCTCACGACACCCCCACAGACGGATACCTCGCTCCTCGTAGCGAGCGACGGTCGCGCAAGAGCCGCGGCCGTTCAAGGCATCGGTTCGAACAAAGGCGCCGCGCACCGCACGGCTGTCATGACGCACCGCATCGCCTGACCCCCGAAATCTTTGCCTGGATCGTGGTCGCGCTCCATGGAGACATCCAATGTTGTTCAACTCAGCAACGTTCCTCGTCGGCTTCCTGCCGCTGGTGCTTCTGGGATTTTTCGTCCTCGCCGGCGCTGGAAAGCATCGGCTCGCCGCAGCCTGGCTGACGCTGGCTTCCCTGGTGTTCTACGGCTGGTGGAACCCGCAGTACGTCCCACTGCTGGTGGCGAGCATGGTCTTTAACTATCTCGCGGGTGGTTACCTCATCAGGCGTCCGTCGCGGGCCGTCCTGGTGCTGTGCGTCGCGGCGAACCTGCTGCTGCTCGGCTATTACAAGTACACCGGCTTCCTCGTCGGTGCACTCAACGGAGCGTTCGACCTGCATTGGACGATGGGCGAGATCGTGCTGCCGCTGGCGATCTCGTTCTTCACCTTCCAGCAGATCGCCTACCTGAGCGATGCGCACGACGGCGTGGTGGTGGAACACGATTTTCTCAACTACTGCCTGTTCATCACGTTCTTCCCGCACCTGATTGCAGGTCCGATCACGCATCACAAGGAGATGCTCGAGCAGTTCAGCGAGCCAGGGCGGTTTCGGCCGCGGCTGGACAACATGGTGCTGGGCACGACTTTGTTCCTGCTTGGGCTGTTCAAGAAAGTGGTCTTCGCGGACTTCCTGGGGAGCAAGGCCACGCCCATCTTCACGGCGGCCGCGGATGGCTTGAACCCGACGCTGCTCGAAGCCTGGACCGGCGCACTGTCGTACACGCTGCAGATCTACTTCGACTTCTCCGGCTACAGCGACATGGCCATCGGCCTGGCGCTCCTCTTCGGCATCAGCCTGCCGGTCAACTTCGACAGCCCCTTCAAGGCCCGGAACGTGATCGAGTTCTGGTCGCGGTGGCACATGACGCTCACGCGCTTCCTTACGGCCTACGTTTACAACCCGATCGTGCTCGCCGTGTCGCGTGCCCGCATGGCAGCGGGCAAGCCCCAGCCGCGCCGCGGGAAGATGACCGCCGGCGCGTTCGTCGCGCTGGTGGCCTATCCGACCATCTTCACGATGTTCATTTCAGGCGTCTGGCACGGTGCCGGCTGGCAGTTCATTGCATTCGGGTTGTTGCACGGCTTCTACCTCGTGGTGGCGCACGGATGGCGCGCCCTCAAGGTGCACCGCGGATGGAGGCTCGACAGCGACAGGCCGCTGCACCGCGGCGCTGCGGTGCTGCTGACCTTCCTGTGCGTGGTGGTGGCCATGGTCTTCTTCCGCGCACCCGACCTGCGGTCGGCCCTCGCCGTGCTGTCGGGGATGGTCGGTGCCCACGGCGTGGTGCTCAGCGAGTCCGCAGCGCGTCTGCCGGGCATGGCCCACCTGATCGAGCGCTTCGACCTGCCGGTGGGCCCGGTGCGATCCTTCGGCTTGATGCTTTCGTTGCAGCTCGCGCTGCTACTGGCCGTGGTCTGGGTGCTGCCCAACACGCAGGAATGGATGCACCGCTACCGCACCGCGCTGGCCTGGCGGCCGCGCGAGAGTTGGCTGGAGCAGCGTGTTCCCTTCATTGCATGGCGCCCTGGGGTCGCCGTGGGGTTCGCGGTCGGCGCGCTGGGCTTCTTCACCTTGGCGCTGGCGCTGTCGGTGGCCCCAAGCGAATTCCTCTACTTCCAGTTCTGAAGGCGTCCGATGAACGACGTGGACCCTCTTTGCTGGCTGCCGGCGCACACCGATCTTGGTGCGGCCATCGGCGACGCCAGGCGCGCGTCCGCATCGTCGGATCGACTGGCATCGGCGACGCGATTTGCGGCCTTCCGCCGCGACTTCACGCTGACGGGGCGGCTGGACCGTCTTGCCGCGGAGGAACTCGACCGCATCGCCACGCGAACGTCCGATGCGCCTGCAGGCCTGACGCCCGTTCGCATCGCGTTGCTCGCCTCGCACACCGTCGACCATCTGGTGCCTTCGATCCGTGTGGCCGGCCTTCACCGCGGGGTGGCGGCAGCCGTTCACGTGGCGCCCTATGGCATGTACAGGCAGGCACTGCTCGGCGCCGATGCTGCGCTGGATGCCTTCGCGCCGCAACTGGTCGTTCTGGCGCTCGACGCGCAGGACAGCCGGCCGCAGGTTGCCCTCGATGCATCGGAGGCCGACGTCGACGCTGCGGTGGAGGAACGCGTGGCGGAGCTTCGTCAGCTCTGGAAAGCAGCCCGGGAACGCTACGCGGCGCGCGTGGTGCAGCAGACGCTGGTTCCTGTCGACCTGCCATTGTTCGGCGCATTCGAGGGCCTCGTGCCCGGTTCGCCGCTGGCGCTGACCGAGCGGCTCAATGCGGCCATCCGCACAGCCGCCCGCGCGGATGGCGTGCTCCTGCTCGATCTTGCCTGGCAGGTCGCACGTCAACCGTTCAGCGGTGGTGTCGGCGAGCCGGTGCGCTGGCATCAGGCCAAGCAACTCGTCAGCCCTGCCTTGGCCCCCTGGTATGGGGAGCTGGTGGCCCGCATCGCTGCGGCCGCTGTCGGCCGGTCACGCAAATGCCTGGTACTGGACCTGGACAACACGCTGTGGGGCGGGGTGATCGGGGACGACGGCGTCGACGGCATCCGGCTGGGGCAGGGCACACCCGTGGGCGAGGCGTTCTCGGCGTTTCAGAGCTACGCGCAGGCGCTGGCGAAGCGCGGCGTCATCCTGGCCGTTTGCAGCAAGAACGACGCGGTGGTGGCCGAAGCCGGCTTCGCGCATCCGGAGATGACGCTGGCGCGAGGCGACATCGCTGCCTTCGTCGCCAACTGGGACGACAAGGCGTCGAATCTGCGCGCCATCGCCCGCACGCTCAACATCGGGTTGGACAGCCTGGTCTTCGTCGATGACAACCCGGCAGAACGCGACATCGTCCGGCGTGAACTGCCCGAGGTCGCGGTGCCAGAACTGCCCGACGACGTGGCCGAGTACGCCGCGAGGCTTGCCGCCGCTGGCTATTTCGAGGCCGTGTCCTTCACGTCCGACGACGCATCGCGCGGACGCAGCTATGCGCTCAATGCGGAGCGTGCGGCGTCGCTGTCCCAGGCCACGGACTTGGACGGCTACTTGCGTGGCCTGGGCATGACGCTCAGTGTGTCGCCGGTCGACGCTGCGACGTTGCCCCGGGTGACGCAGCTGATCAACAAGACCAACCAGTTCAACCTGACGACGCGGCGCTACACCGAGGCCGAGGTCGAGCGTCTGGCCGGCGACCCGGCGGTCGTCGCGCTCGCGCTTCGCCTGTCGGACAAGTTTGGCGACAACGGCCTGATCAGCGTCGTCATCGCCCGGCCCGATGGCGCAGTCGCCGAGCGGGAACTGCTGATCGACAGCTGGCTCATGAGTTGCCGCGTCCTGGGTCGACAGGTGGAGGCGGCCACGCTCGGCGCGCTGGTCGCAGCCGCCGGTCGCCTGGGTGCCGCCGCGCTGGTCGGCGAGTACCGGCCGAGTGGCCGCAACGCAATGGTGGCCTCGCACTACGAGCGGCTTGGCTTCTCCGTTCAGCCTCCGCCTGCCGGCGCCGAGGCTGGCGCAACTTTCTGGCGCCTGGACATCGGCGCCGCCGTCCTTCCTTCCCATTTCATCAAGGTCGTCAGCCCATGAACGAAACCCAAATTCTGGAAGCGCTCACCCAGGTCTTCCGCGACGTCTTCGACGACGACGACATCGTGCTGACCGCAGCCACCACGGCACAGGACATCGAAGGCTGGGACAGCCAGGCCCACGTCAATCTCATCGTCGCGGCCGAGATGCACTTCGGCGTCCGGTTCAGGACGGCAGAACTCGAATCGTTGCACGACGTCGGTCAGTTCGCGCGACTGATCGAGAGCAAACAGCGGAGCGCTTGAGACCATGACGAACAAAAACACTCGGCCGCCGGAGATCGAGCGGACAGTCGCTGGACGCTACATGTTTGCGGTGCTCGGTGGCATCGCGAGTTGTTTCGTGCTGTTCATCGCACTGCTTGTCGCGCTGGACAAATCCGGGCATCTCCCGCCACCCGCCTTCGCGAACAGTCTGTGCACCGACGAGAAACTCAACTTCCTGAGGGACCACAAAGTCGATTCACCGAATTTGCTGGTGGTCGGTTCGTCCGTCGCGTGGCGCCACATCGACGGAGAGACGCTTGCGACCATGCTGCCTG
>CALRYR010000425.1:0-4393 GCA_943372425.1 Variovorax sp. YR752
TCGCCGTCCTCGCCCTTTCTGCGTTCGTGCTGACCGGGTGTGCCTCCGTCAACATGGCCAGCAAGGAGGAATCGGACAAGGCCAAGCAATTCAGCGCCCCCAGTGCAGGGAACGCCGGCGTTTATGTGTATCGCAACAGCTTCGTCGGCAAGGCGCTCAAGAAGGACATCTGGGTCGACGGCAAATGCCTGGGCGAGAGTGCATCCGACGTGTTCTTCTACACACAGGTGGAAGGCGGCAAGAAGCACAAGATCGAAACGGAATCGGAGTTCTCGCCCAACGCCCTGGAGGTGTTCATGGAGGCGGGCAAGAACTACTTCATTCGGCAGTTCATCAAGATGGGTGCCTTCGTGGGCGGCGCCGACCTGGAACCGATCCCCGAGGAGCAAGGCAAGGCCGACGTGGCCAAGCTCGGGTTGGCGCAGCCGGGCACGTGCGGCAAGTAAGTTGTGTTCTTGCAGGGCGCCCAAGAATGGACTGCCCTGCAGTTGACGGCCATAGGAAATGATGAACAGCGCATGACGCATGCGGTCGACCGCAAGGGCGATAACCCCGGACGGGCTGAAAATCGCACGATGCCAACGAGCGACATCCCGTCCACAACCCCGGTTTCGTTGGAAACGCCGCGCCTGATCCTGCGCCAGCGGCTCGACCGAGATCGGCCGCCGTTCGCACGCATGTCGACCGATCCGCAGGTGATGGAACACCTGTTGCCCTTCGCCTCGCCGGAGGCAGTCGATTCATGGATCGATCGCCAACATGCGCATCTGCGGACGCATGGCTTCTGCTTCTGGGCGATCGAGTCCAAGGCGGACGGCGCCTTCATCGGCGCGGCCGGTCTGCTGCGCGTTGGCTACGAGGCGCACTTCACGCCCGCCGTCGAAGTGGGGTGGCGCCTGGATCGCCGCTTCTGGGGGCAGGGCTATGCCCCCGAGGCCGCGGCGCGTGCCATCCGCTTCGGATTCGAGCACCTCGAACTGCATGAAATCGTGGCCAACACGGTGCCCGCCAACCGGAGCTCACGCCGCGTGATGGAGAAGCTCGGCATGTCGCACACCACTGCCGACGACTTCGATCATCCCCTCGTGCCGATCGAGCACCCGCTGCGGCGTCAGGTGCTGTATCGGTTGTCGAGGGACCGGTGGCTGGGCCGGGACAGCACTTCGCGCAGCCCCTGATGCGCCACGCCCTCCCATTCAACAGGTTGCTGGTTCTTCGCGCACAGGTAGTGGTGGGTGAAGACGGACAGGTACGCATCCAACGTTTGCGCGGCACGGTGTTCGCCCGCCAGGCCCATGCACAGTGCGGCCACTTCACTGGTACAGAGGTGGTCGTCGCGGCCAGAGTTGCGTAGCTTGTATCGGGAGGCCTGGTCAGGCGCCAGGCTCAGCACGGGCAGCGCATCGAGATAGGGGCTTCGTCCGAACATCTTGCGGGCCTCGGCCCAGGTGCCGTCGAGCAGGATGAACAGCGGGCGTTTGCCCATTCCACCAATAGGCACGGTGTGCACCACGCGCCCGGGTGCCGCGTACTGTCCAGGGAACACCACGAAGGGTTGCCATTGCGGGTCGCTCAGCAGGGCCAGCAGTGCGGGGTCGGTGCTGGTGCGCGCCCACCCGAAGGCGAAGGTGTCGGCCACCACGTCCGCAACCAGCCAGCCGGTGTTGCTGGGCTTGAGCGGCTCGATGTCGGCCATGAGCAGGCAGACGCCGGCGCGGGTCGACATCGTCGGGCGCAGGGCGCACAAGCAGTGGCTCGGCAGGAGCCGGCAACCGACGCAACGCTCTTGCTTGAAGCCGCCGCGGGCGAGAAAGGGTTTGCTGCTGCGCGCCAGGCGGGCGGCGCGCAGCCGGGCGACGGCGTGGGGCATGCGGGGATTCTCGTGCCGGGCGGGTGGACGCCGCCTCGCCCTCACCGCAGCGCCGCCGCCAACCCCTGGATCACCCCCGCCTTCGGCGAATCCCGCAGCCACGCCAGCCCCACCGGCGGCAGGTTCCACGGCAACGGGCGTGGCATGACTTCGGCGGCGCCGGTGGCGGCCACGGCCTGTGCCACGTCGCGCGGCAGGATCGTCACGGCCCGCGGCAACTGCTGCATGGCGGATGCGACGGTGCGCACCGCGTAGGCCTCGAGCAGCGGCACCGGCACCGTGCGGCCGGCTGCGGCGAAGACGGTGTCGATCATCTGGCGGATGGGCGTGTCCGAAGGCGGGAAGATCCAGTCCATCTCCGACAGCAGCGAGATGTCGACCGTGTCCTGGCGTGCCAGGCGTGGTGCGCTGGCCTTGGACACGACCACGCAGGCCTCCTGCCGATACAGCAGCTCCTGCACCAGGTCGTCGTCGGTGCTGTCGTGCGAGAAGCGGCAGATGGCGCAGTCGAGCGTGCGCTGGCGCACCGCCAGCACCAGGTTGTGCGTGGTGTCCTCGTGCGCCAGCAGCGCGATGCGCGGGCGCAGGCCGAAGAGGTGCTGCCACGCGGCGTCGAGCGTCTGCGTGGCGGCATAGGGAATCACGCCCACGCGCAGCCGCCCTTGCAGCCCGGCGCCGCTGACGGCGCGCAGTTCCTGCTGCAGCGCGTGGTTGTCGGCCACAGCGAGCTTGGCGCGCGCCAGCACCACCTCGCCGGCCATCGTCGGCTCCAGGCCGCGTCGGCTGCGGATGAAGAGCGGCGTCATGAAGATGTCCTCGATGTCGGCCAGCGCGCGCGTCACGGTCGGCTGCGCCAGCGACAGCTGCTCGGCCACGCGGGTGATGGAGCGGTGCCGGTCGACCGCCATCAGCAGGACGTAGTGCCGCATCTTCAGGCGGGTTTCCAGACGCAGAGCGAGGGCGTCGGGGGCGAGGGGTGCGGGGGACATGGTGTTGTCGAGCATAGCAATTGATGCATGCATCGATAGCCATCCATGTGCATTGGCCTATTTCGTGCGACCAGAATCGGCGCATCCCTTTCGACGCACCAGAACCATGAGCAGCTTCACCACCCGCCCCGAAATCACCGGCACGCACGGCGTCGCCGCGGCCACGCACTGGCTTGCTGCGCAGACCGCCATGGGCGTGCTCGAGCGTGGCGGCAACGCCTTCGATGCGGCCGTGGCCGGCGGCTTCGTGCTGCAGGTGGTGGAGCCGCACCTCAATGGCGCGGGCGGCGAAGTGCCCATCCTGTTCTGGAGCGAGAAGGACAAGCGCATGCAGTCGGTCTGCGGCCAGGGCGCCGCACCGGGCGAGGCCTCGGCCGAAGCTTTTCGCCGCCTGGGGCTCGAACAGGTGCCAGGCATCGGCCTGCTGCCGGCCACCGTACCGGGCGCGTTCGGTGCCTGGTTGACGATGCTGCGCGACCACGGCACCTGGTCGCTGGCCGACGTGTTGGCACCAGCTGTCGGCTATGCGCGCGATGGCTCCCCGCTCATTCCGCGCGCGGTGCAGGCCATCGTCGCGGTGCAGGCGCTTTTCCGTGAGCACTGGTCTTCATCGGCCGAGGTCTGGTTGCCCGACGGCCAGGTGCCCCGGCCCGGCGCGCTGTTCTGCCAGCCGCGGCTGGCCGCGACCTACGAGCGCATTGTGCGCACCGCCGAGAGCGACGGCGGTGGCACGCGCACCGGCACCATCGATGCCGCGCTGCGCTGCTGGTACCAGGGCTTCGTGGCCCAGGAGATCGACAGCTACTACCGCACGGCACAGGTGCGCGACACCACCGGCGAGCGGCACGCCGGCCTGCTGCGCTACGACGACATGGCGCAGTGGCAGCCGACCGTCGAGGCGCCGCTGACCGTCGACTTCGGCCGCTACACGCTGGCCAAGTGCGGCTTCTGGAGCCAGGGCCCGGCCTTCCTCGAACAGATCGGCATGCTGCGCCACGCGGGCCTCGAACAGCACGCGCCGCATACATCAGGCTTCGTGCACCGCATCGCCGAAGCCGCCAAGCTGGCGCTGGCCGACCGCCTCGCCTGGTACGGCAGCGCACCCGGCGCATCGCGCGAGGCGCAGATGGCGCTGCTCAGCGACGACTACCTGCGCCAGCGCTGGATGGCGGTGGGCGACAGCGCATCGCAACAGTTGCAGCCTGGGTCGCCGCTCGGCCATGCGCCGCGCCTGCCCGACCTCGACGTGGCGGCCCGCACGCTGCGCACCGCCGACACGCGCTTCGGCCTCGGCGAGCCGACCTTCGCCGCCTTGCCACCCGTGACGGAGTGGGCGGAGCGCGAAGTCTTCGTCGGCGACACCTGCCACATCGACGTGATCGACCGACACGGCAACATGGTCGCGGCCACGCCCTCGGGCGGCTGGCTGTCGTCCAGCCCGGTGATTCCGGCGCTCGGCTTCGCGATCAACACGCGCCTGCAGATGACCTGGCTCGACGACGGCCTACCGAATACCGTGACGCCTGGCGTGCCG
>CALRYR010000426.1:0-4393 GCA_943372425.1 Variovorax sp. YR752
GCGGGCGGCTTCCAGCAAGGCCTCGAGGAACAGCGTGCCGGACGCATCCTTCTGGAGGATGTAATACTGCGCGTCGATCGTCTTCTGCGCATGCCGCGCCAGCGCCAGCCGTGCGTTGAGCGCCGTCGGCCCCTCGGGCATCAGCTGGAAGCCGGACAGGCCGGGCGCCGCGCCCTGCCCGCTGGCCGCCGCGATACGCGCCAGCGGCGTGTCGGCTACATCGATGGGTGCGGTCGTCTCGGTCCGCGGCTGCGGCGGGGGCAGGCTCGCACAGGCGCCCAGCAGAAGCACCACGCAGACCCACATCGCCCTCACCATGATCGAACAGCCCTCACGCATGGCGCGAACTGTAGCCGGCTCCGGCGCACCTTGCTGGCGCTGCAGCCGACGCTACAGGCCCAGGTCGCTCAGGCCCGCGTGGTCATCGGGGCGGCGCCCCAGCGGCCAGTGGAAAAGTCGGTCGGCTTCGGCGATGGGCAGGTCGTTGATGCTGGCGAAGCGGCGCTGCATCAGCCCCTGCGGGTCGAATTCCCAGTTCTCGTTGCCGTAGCTGCGGAACCAGTGGCCGGAATCGTCGTGCCACTCGTAGGCGAAGCGCACCGCGATGCGGTTGTCCGTGAAGGCCCACAGTTCCTTGATGAGGCGGTAGTCCAGCTCGCGCGCCCATTTGCGCTGCAGGAAGGTACGCACCGCCTCGCGGCCGACCGGGAATTCGGCGCGGTTCCGCCACACCGTGTCTTCGGTGTAGACGCCGGCGACACGGTCGGGGTCGCGTGAATTCCAGGCGTCTTCGGCGCCGCGCACCTTCTGGATGGCGCTCTCGCGCGTGAAAGGGGGAACGGGCGGGCGGGTTTCCATGGCGGCTCCTGGCGTCGTTGATCGGCGGGCGAACCTTAGCGCAGGTCCGACCGCTCCGCCAACGCCCGCTCAGCGATCAGAGCCGCTCGGTCACCCAACCCTGCACCGAAGCCAGCGCCGCGGGCAGCGCGCTCGGGTCGGTGCCACCGGCCATGGCCATGTCGGGCTTGCCGCCGCCCTTGCCGCCAACCTGCTGGGCGACGAAGTTGACGAGTTCGCCGGCCTTGACCTTGCCCATCGCGTCGGCGGTGACGCCTGCAGCGATCTGCACCTTGGCGCCGTCGACGGCGGCCAGCACGATGGCCGCGCTCTTGAGCTTGTCCTTGAGCTTGTCCATGGTGTCGCGCAGCGTCTTGGCATCGGCGCCGTCGAGCTGGGCGACGAGCACCTTCACGCCCTTGATGTCGATCGCCTGCGCCAGCAGTTCGTCGCCCTTGGACGATGCCAGCTTGCCCTTGAGCGAACCGACCTCGCGCTCCAGCGTACGCACCTGGTCGAGCACCTGGCCGAGCCGGCCCTGCACATCGGCCGTCGGCGTCTTGAGCGTGGCGGCCACGCTCTGCACCGTCGACTCCAGGCCTTGCAGGTAGCTCAGCACGTTGATGCCGGTGATGGCCTCGATACGGCGCACGCCCGCGGCCACGCCGCCTTCGCTGGTGATCTTGAACAGGCCGATGTCGCCAGTGCGCTGCACGTGCGTGCCGCCGCAGAGCTCGCGGCTGGAGCCGATGTCGAGCACCCGCACGCTTTCGCCATACTTCTCGCCGAACAGCATCATGGCGCCGGTCTTCTGGGCCGATTCCATGTCCATCACGCGCGCCTGCGTCGGCGCGTTGGCCAGGATCTCGGCGTTCACGCGCTTCTCGATCTCGAGGATCTGGTCGTGCGTGACCGCGGCGTTGTGCGCGAAGTCAAAGCGCGTCTTGTCGGCATCGACCAGCGAGCCCTTCTGCTGCACGTGCGTGCCCAGCACCTCGCGCAAGGCCTTGTGCATCAGGTGGGTCACGCTGTGGTTGCGCATGGTCGCCGCGCGGCGCTCGCCGTCGACTGCCGCCTTCACGGTGTCGCCGACCTTGAGCGTGCCCTGCGTCTGCGTGCCGTGGTGGCCGAACACGTCGGCCTTGATCTTCTGCGTGTCCTCTACGCCGAACTGCACGCCCTCGGCGCTGATGACGCCCTGGTCGCCGACCTGGCCGCCGCTCTCGGCATAGAAGGGCGTGGTGTCGAGCACCACGATGCCAGGCTGGCCTTCCTTCAGTTCGTTCACCGCGGCGCCTTCGAAGTACAGCGCCTGCACCTTGGCCGTCTCTTCGAGGTGCTCGTAGCCGGTGAAGGTGTTGCCCGCGCCGGCGTACTCGACGTTGCGGTCCATCTTGAACTTGCCCGCGGCACGGCCCGCTGCCTTCTGCTTTTCCATCGCGGCGTTGAAGCCCGCTTCGTCGACGCTCACGCCGCGCTCTCGGCAGACGTCGGCCGACAGGTCGAGCGGGAAGCCGAAGGTGTCGTGCAGCTTGAAGGCGACGTCGCCCGGCAGCACCTTGGCACCGCCGGCCAGCGCCGCATCCAGGATTTCCATGCCGTTGGCCAGCGTCTCGAAGAAGCGTTCCTCCTCGGCCTTCAGCGTGTCGGTGACATGCTTTTGGTCGGCGACCAGCTTCGGGTAGGCCTCGCCCATCAGCGCGACCAGGTCGGGCACCAGCTTGTGGAAGAAGGGCTTCTTCTGCCTCAGCTTGTAGCCGTGGCGGATGGCACGGCGGATGATGCGGCGCTGCACGTAGCCGCGGCCCTCGTTCGACGGAATCACGCCGTCGGCCACCAGGAAGGCGGTGGCGCGGATGTGGTCGGCGATCACGCGCAGGCTGCTGTTGGCCAAGTCCTTCTCGCCGGTCTCGCGCGCGGCCGCCTTGATCAGCGCGTCGAAGATGTCGATCTCGTAATTGCTGTGCACATGCTGCAGGATGGCGGCCAAACGCTCCAGGCCCATGCCGGTGTCGACGCAGGGCGCGGGCAGCTTCTTGACCGAGCCGTCGGGCTGCATGTCGAACTGCATGAACACGTTGTTCCAGATCTCGATGTAGCGGTCGCCGTCTTCATCGGGGCTGCCGGGCGGGCCGCCGGCGATCTCGGGGCCGTGGTCGTAGAAGATTTCGCTGCACGGGCCGCAGGGGCCGGTGTCCGCCATCATCCAGAAGTTGTCGGACATGTAGCGCCCGCCCTTGTTGTCGCCGATGCGCACCACGCGCTCGGGCGGCAGGCCGATGTCCTTCGTCCAGATGTCGTAGGCCTCGTCGTCCTCGATGTAGACGGTGGCCCAGAGCTTGTCGGCGGGCAGCTTGTAGACCTGCGTCAGCAGTTCCCAGGCCCACATCAGCGACTCGCGCTTGAAGTAGTCGCCGAAGCTCCAGTTCCCCAGCATCTCGAAGAAGGTGTGGTGGCGCGCGGTGTAGCCCACGTTCTCCAGGTCGTTGTGCTTGCCGCCGGCTCGTAGGCAGGCCTGGACCGAGGTGGCGCGCACGTAGGGGCGCTTGTCCTCGCCGAGGAAAACGTCCTTGAACTGGACCATCCCCGAGTTCGTGAACATCAGCGTCGGGTCGTTGCCCGGCACGAGCGGGCTGGACGGCACGATCGTGTGGCCCTTCGAGGCGAAGAAGTCGAGGAAGGTCTTGCGGATGTCCGCAACCGTGAAGGTGGGCTGGCTCATGGGATGGAAATAGCTCGCACAGCGGAACGATGCACCCGCTAACTGCTTGATTTGATTGACCTATCGATTATAGGTTTGGGCCGGTCTGGCGCCGCTCCGCCGGCCGGATGCACCCTGCCAAACCGGTGCACCGCCCACTGCGCGTGCACGACGCCTCAATGCGGTGCTGCATGGCCCCGCCAATGCTCAAAAAAGAACCGAAGACCCCGCCCAGGCCGGGAAACAAGCATGCCAAACGCTGGCACGCAATCTGCTAATACCCTGAGCAGATATTTTAGATATCTCACTAATATATTTAATAAGTCGCTTGGACGCAGGGTCCGGACGGCCGCCCACCACGCTTTCAACCCATCTTCAGGAGCACCGAATGACCAATCCCCGCTGGCAAGGCATCTTCCCCGCCATCACCACCAAGTTTCACGCCGACGAGAGCATCGACGCCGAAGGCACGGCCCGGCACATCGACTTCCAGATCCGCAACGGCATCCATGGCCTGGTCACCTGCGGCTCGCTGGGCGAAGCCAGCACGCTGAGCCTGGAAGAGAAGCTGCAGGTCGCCAAGATCGCCCTCGAAGCCGCCGACGGCCGCGTCCCCGTGCTGGCCAACGTGTCGGAAACCAGCACCCGCGAGGCGCTGCGCTACATCGACGGCGGCAACAAGCTGGGCGTGGCCGGCTACATGGTGATGCCCTCGGTCATCTACGTGGCCGATGCACGCGAGGCGATGGCCAACGTGCGCGCCATGGCCGATGCGGCCCAGAAGCCGCTGATGGTCTACAACAACCCGGTCGCCTACCGCGTCGACTTGAAGCCCGAGCACATGCTCGAGCTGGC
>CALRYR010000427.1:0-4393 GCA_943372425.1 Variovorax sp. YR752
TCGCCGAACACGGCCCGCCCGATCGCCACGCAGTAGAGCCCGCCGACCAGCTCGCCGTCGATCCAGGTCTCGACGCTGTGCGCATGGCCGGCCCGGTGCAACGCGCCGTAGGCCTCGACCATGGGTGGCACGATCCAGGTGCCCGACTGCCCTTCGCGTGGTGCGGCCGAGCAGGCGCGGATCACGGTGTCGAAGCTGTGGTCGATGCGGATTTCGCAGCGCGCGTCGTTGCGGAAGGTCTGCAGCACCTTGCGCAGCGACCGGTGCAGTCGGAACGATGCCGGCGCCAGCGTCATCCGCGGGTCGGGGCTCCACCACAGGATCGGCTGGTCGTCGCTGAACCACGGGAAGATCGCGTGGCGGTAGGCGTCGAGCAAGGTCGGCACGTCGAGCGCGCCGCCAGCGGCCAGCAGGCCCGGCACCGGATCGTGCGGACCCCAGGCCCCGGACGGGGGCGGCAGCAGGTCACCGGGTGCGAGCCAGGGCAGGGTCATGGAGAGGGTCGTGCGAGCGTGGTGGTGAGGCCCATCAAGAATAGCGGCACAAGCGCACTCGTACGGAAGAACAACCATCGTGCGGTGCGTGTCACATTGGCCGCTGCAGCATCGGCAGCCAGCCCGTATAGTGGCCGCTCGACAAACCTCCCGCGCTGCTCCACGGCCGACCCGACCGGTGCGCGTATCTTGCAGGAATCTCGCGTGGCCCACGACACAACCTCCCCCGATCCCCTTCGCTTCGGCAGCGGCCAGGCCGTGCGCCGGCTGGAAGACCAGGCCCTTCTGTCCGGCGCCGGTCGCTACACCGACGACGTGCAGCCCGCGGGGCTCACGCACCTGGTCTTCGTGCGCTCGCCGTATCCGCATGCGCGCATCGTCTCGGTCGATGCGTCGTCGGCACTCGAGATGCCGGGCGTCATCGGCGTGATGAGCGGCGCCGATCTGGCGGCGGCGGGCGTCCAGCCGATGCCCGGGACCGCGGGTTTCAAACGGCCGGACGGCGGGCCGGGCGTGTCGCCACCGCGGCGCGCGCTGGCCCACGAACGCGTGCGCTTCGTGGGTGAGCCGGTGGTGGCGGTGGTCGCCGAGACGGTCGAGCAGGCGCGCAACGCGGCCGAAGCCGTGTTCGTGGACTACGAAGAGCTTCCGATGGTGGTCGACCTGGCCGCCGCCGCAGCGCCGGGCGCTGCCCAGATCCTCGACGAAGCACCCGGCAACATCGCCGCCGAAGCGCGGCACGGCAGCGTCGACGCCACGACCGCGGCGTTCGCGAAGGCGAAGCACGTGGTGGCGCTCGACATCGTCAACCAGCGCGTGGTGGCGTTGACGATCGAGCCGCGCGTGGTGCTGGCCGACATCGAGGAAGGCTCCGGCCGGCTCACCATCCGCATGAGCACGCAGATGCCTTCGGGTGTGCGCAGTTCGGTGTGCGACGCCATCGGCCTGCCCAAGGAGCAGGTCCGCGTGGTGGTCGGTGACGTCGGCGGCGGCTTCGGCATGAAGACCGGCGCCTACCCGGAAGACATCGCCGTCGCCTACTGCGCGCATGTGCTCAAGCGGCCGGTGAAATGGGTGGCCGACCGCAGCGAGGAATTCCTCTCGTCCGCGCACGGCCGCGACGTTTCCTCGCATGCCGAACTGGCACTCGATGCCGACGGCAAGATCCTCGCGTTGCGCATCCATTCGCTCGCCAACGTCGGCGCCTACGCGACCGGCACTGGCGTGGCCATCCAGCTGCTGATCGGCCCCTGGGTGCAGACCAGCGTCTACGACATCCAGACGGTCGACTTCCACTTCCAGGCGGTGCTCACCAACTGCGCACCGACCGGGGCCTACCGCGGTGCCGGCCGGCCCGAAGCCATCTTCATGATGGAGCGCCTGATGGACGAGGCCGCGCGCCAGACCGGCATCGACCGCATCGCGCTGCGCCGTCGCAACTTCATCCGCCCCGAGCAGATGCCCTACACCAACCCGATGAAGCAGGTCTACGACACTGGCCAGTTCGAGAAGGTGATGGACCAGGGCCTGGCGCTGGCCGATTGGTCTGGTTTCGAGGCGCGCGCCGCCGCATCGAAGGCGGCCGGCAAGTTGCGCGGCCTCGGCATCGCGACCTTCCTCGAATGGACCGGCGGCAACGTCTTCGAGGAACGCGTCACCGTGGCGGTGAAGCCCGACGGTTTCATCGAGGTCTTCTCCGCCGTCAATGCGATGGGGCAGGGCATCGCGACCTCGCTGGCGCAACTCGCCGTCGACGTCTTCGGCGTGCCGATCGAGAAGGTGCGCGTGATCCTGGGCGACACCGACCGCGGCGACGGCTTCGGCAGCGCCGGCTCGCGCTCGCTGTTCACGGGCGGCTCGGCCGTGCGGGTGGGTGCCGAACGCACCATCGACCAGGCGCGCCAGCTGGCGGCCAAGGAATTCGAGGCTGCCGCCGAGGACGTGCGCTATGCCGATGGCAGCTTCACCGTGGCCGGCACCGACCTGAAGCTCGGCCTGTTCGAGCTGGCCGGCAAGCAGCCCGAAGGCCAGATCTTCGTCGACTCGACCAGCGCCGTGAGCGGCCCGACCTGGCCGAACGGCTGCCACATCTGCGAGGTCGAGGTCGACGCGCCGACCGGCGAAGTGACCGTGGTGGCGTATAGCTCGGTGAACGACGTCGGCCGCGTGGTCAACCCGATGATCGTGCGCGGCCAGCTCGACGGCGGCGCGGTGCAGGGCATCGGCCAAGCGCTGTACGAGCGCGTGGTGTACGACAGCGAAACCGGCCAGCCGGTGACGGGCAGCCTGATGGACTACGCGGTGCCGCGCGCCGAGGTGTCCGAGGTGATGTTCCGCACCGAGATGGATGAATCCACGCCGTGCAAGAACAATCCGCTGGGCGTGAAGGGCGTGGGCGAACTCGGCACCATCGGCGCGACGCCGGCCATCGTCAACGCGGTGGCCGACGCCTTCGCGCGCGCCGGCCTGGCCGCACAGGCACCGAAACTGCAGATGCCGCTGAGTTCGGCGCGCGTCTGGCAGGCGCTGCAGGCCTAGAAGTCTTCCAGCGGCAGGCCGACGTAGTTCTCGGCCAGCGAGGTGGAGGCAGCGGGGGAATGCACCAGGTAGTCGAGTTCGGCTTCCTGGATCTTCTGCCCGAACTCGCCGGTGTCCGGGAAGCGGTGCATCAGCGAGGTGAACCACCATGAGAAGCGCTCGGCCTTCCACACGCGGCGCAGGCACAGGTCGGAATAGCGGTCGAGCGCCGACGTCGAACGTTCGCCGTAGAAGATCTCCAGCGCGCGCGACAGGTAGCCCACGTCGGCGGCGGCGAGGTTCAGCCCCTTGGCACCGGTCGGCGGCACGATGTGCGCCGCGTCGCCGGCCAGGAAGAGGCTGCCGAAGCGCATCGGCTCGGCCACGAAGCTGCGCAGCGGCGCGATGCTTTTCTCCAGCGACGGCCCTGTCACCAGGCGTTCGCGTGCCTCGGGGTCGAGCCGCGCGCGCAACTCGTCCCAGAAGGCTGCGTCGCTCCAGCGCTCCACGCGCTCGTCGACCGGCACCTGCACGTAGTAGCGGCTGCGCGTGGTGCTGCGCATGCTGCACAGCGCGAAGCCGCGAAGGGTGTTGGCATAGATCAGTTCTTCCGACACCGGCGGCACATCGGCCAGCACGCCCAGCCAGCCGAAGGGGTAGACCTTTTCGTAGAGGCGCAGCGCAGCGGGCGGCACGCTGGCACGGCTCACGCCGTGAAAACCGTCGCAGCCCGCGATGAAGTCGCAGTCGATGTCCTGGGCGCCGCCGTCCTTCACGAAGCCGACGCGCGGCTGCGCGCTGTCGAAGTCGTGCAGCGTCACGCCGTCGGCGTTGTAGAAGGTGCGCAGGCCGGCTGCTTCGCGGGCTGCCATCAGGTCGCGCGTGACCTCGGTCTGGCCATACACCGTCACACGGCGCCCACCGCTCAGGCCGTGCAGGTCGATGCGGTGGCGCGCGCCCTGGAACAGCAGCTCGATGCCGTCGTGCGGCAAGCCTTCGGTCTGGGCGCGCGTGTCGACGCGGGCACGTGCCAGCAGGTCCATCGTGACCTGCTCGAGCACGCCGGCGCGGATGCGCCCCAGCACGTAGTCGGCGCTCTGGCGCTCGACGATCACGTTGTCGATGCCGGCCTCGTGCAACAACTGGCCCAGCAGAAGGCCGGCCGGGCCGGCGCCGATGATGGCGACTTGGGTGCGCATGAACATGTCTCCTGAAATTGGCGAACTCGCAGCGAGAGCGTAGGACGCATGGCCACGGCGTGGCCGTGCCGCGAAGCGCCAATGCGCGATGCCCCGAGCGGCTGTGCGATGATCGCGCAGCAACCGGCTGTATCCCATGACCATCGCCAAACCCGACTTTATCGAAGGCATCGCCAAGGGCAT
>CALRYR010000428.1:0-4388 GCA_943372425.1 Variovorax sp. YR752
GATCGGTGCGTTTCTCGAATCGCAGGGCTGCGAAGTCTCGGTCGAGCGCTTCACGGCGGACGAATTGCACAGCAGCCGCTACACCGCGCTGACGGTCGAAGAGATCGGCGAGCGTTGCGATCTGGGGCTGGTGGTCGGCGGTGACGGCACCATGCTCGGCATCGGGCGGCAGCTCGCACCGTACGGCGTGCCGCTGATCGGCATCAACCGCGGCCGGCTGGGTTTCATCACCGACATCCCGCTCGACAACTACCAGGCCACGCTGGTGCCGATGCTCGCAGGTGAATACGAGGAAGACCATCGCAGCCTGCTGCACGCGCAGGTGATGCGCGAAGGCGCCTGCGTGTTCGACGCGCTCGCGATGAACGACGTGGTCGTCAACCGCGGCGCGACCTCGGGCATGGTCGAGCTGCGCGTATCGGTCGGCAACCACTTCGTGGCCAACCAGCGCGCGGACGGCCTGATCATCGCCTCACCCACCGGCTCGACCGCCTATTCGCTGTCGGCCGGCGGCCCGCTGATGCACCCGTCGATCCCGGGCTGGGTGCTGGTGCCGATCGCGCCTCACACCCTGTCGAACCGCCCCATCCTCCTGCCCGATGCGGACGAGATCACGATCGAACTCGTGTCCGGCCGCGACGCCAGCGCGAACTTCGACATGCAATCGCTCGCGTCCGTCGAGATCGGCGACCGCGTGGTCGTGCGCCGCTCCGACTACCGCGTGCGCTTCCTGCACCCGCGCGGCTGGAGCTACTTCGACACCTTGCGCAAGAAACTGCACTGGAACGAGGGAGGCTCCTGATGGCGCTGCGACGCATCGCGCTGCGCGACTTCGTGATCGTGCGCGCGCTCGACATCGATCTGTCCGGGGGCTTCACCGTGCTGACCGGCGAGACCGGCGCCGGCAAGTCCATCCTCATCGACGCCGTGCAGCTCGCCCTGGGCAACCGCGCCGACGCGGGTGCCGTCCGCGAAGGCGCCGAACGGCTCGACGTGAGCGCCGAATTCGATGCCGACCCGGCCCTCGCCAACTGGCTCGACGAAGGCGGCTTCGAGGCCGGCGATTCGTTGCTGCTGCGCCGCACCGTCGACCTGCAGGGCCGCAGCCGGGGCTGGATCAACGGCAGCCCGGCCACCGCCACCCAGCTGCGTGAACTGGGCGACCACCTGCTCGACATCCACGGCCAGCACGCCTGGCAGAGCCTGACGCGGCCCGATGCGGTGCGCGGCCTGCTCGATGCCTACGCCGGCGTCCGCACCGACGCACTCGACAGCGCCTGGCATGCCTGGCGCCAGGCCCAGGCCGCACTCGACGGCGCCCGCGCCGCACAAGATTCGCTCCAGCGCGAACGCGAGCGCCTGCAGTGGCAGATCGCAGAGGTCGCCAAGCTGGCGCCCGGCGAGAACGAGTGGGAAGAGCTGTCGACGAACCACACGCGCGTGTCGAACGCACAGGCCCTGATCGACGCCGCCGAAGGCGCCCGCGCGGCGCTCGAGGACGATGACCAGGGCGGGCTCGTCGGCCTCAACCGCGCGCTCGGCCTGCTGCAGGGCTGCGAGCACATCGAGCCCGAATTCAAGACGCTGGCCGAAGTGCTGGCCTCCAGCATCGCGCAGGCAGCCGACGCGGCGCACTCGCTGCACGGCTACCTGCGCCATGCCGATGCCGATCCGCAGCACCTGGCCGAACTCGACGAGCGCATGGGGCTGTGGATGTCGCTCGCACGGCGCTACAAGCGCAGCCCCGACGAACTGCCGGCCCTGTTCGCTGGCTGGCAGGCCGAGTTGCAGGCGCTGGATGCGCAAAGCGATCTCGACGCGCTCGAACGCAGCGAGCAAGCCGCGCAGCAGGCGTACCTGAAGGAAGCGAAAGCGGTGGGCAAGGTGCGCAAGCAGGCCGCGCCGAAGCTCTCGCAATCGGTCACGCAGGCGATGCAGGGGCTCGGCATGCAGGGCGGCCGCTTCGAGGTGGCGCTGCAGGCCCTGCCGCAGCCGGGCCGCGGCGGCCTGGAAGAAGTCGCCTTCCTGGTCAGCGGTCATCCGGGCAGCACGCCGCGCCCCATCGGCAAGGTGGCCTCGGGTGGCGAGCTCTCGCGGGTCGCACTGGCCATCGCGGTCACGACGAGCGAACTTGGTACGGCGCAGACGCTGATCTTCGACGAGGTCGATGCCGGCGTCGGTGGCGCGGTGGCCGAAACCGTTGGCCGCCTGATGCAGCAGTTGGGGCGTGACCGCCAGGTGCTGGCCGTCACCCATCTGCCGCAGGTCGCGGCCTGTGCCGACCACCATCTGCTGGTGGCCAAGCGGCAGACCATGGCGGACGGCAGCACGACGCCGCGCACCGAAAGCGGCGTGTCCGCGCTCGACGCCGACGCACGCGCCCGCGAGATCGCGCGCATGCTCGGCGGCGAACGCCCGTCGGCCACCTCGCTGGCGCATGCGCGCGAGATGCTCGGCCAGCAGCGCGTGGAGGCCGAATGATCGACGCACCGGAAGGCAACGACGCCGACGGGCTGGCGCTTGTCCTGATCACCGGCATGTCCGGCTCGGGCAAGTCGGTCGCGCTGCACGCGCTCGAAGACGCCGGCTACTACTGCGTCGACAACCTCCCACCCGAACTGCTCATGCCCTTCATCGCGCTGCAGCGGGAGCAGGGGGCGACGCATGTCGCCATCGCGATGGACGTGCGCAGCGGCGTGTCGCTGCCGATCGTGCCGCAGCAGCTCGAGACGCTCAAGCGCGAGGGCGTGGCGCTGCGTTCGCTCTTCCTCGATTCGACCACCGACGCGCTGGTGCGCCGCTACTCGGAAACACGCCGCCGCCATCCGTTGTCACGGGGCGAGGCCCGCACCGACGCGCCGGAGCAGCAACGCGTGCTGATCCAGTCGATCGACCTCGAGCGCGAACTGCTGGCCGACCTGCGCGACGGCGCCGACGTGATCGACACCAGCATCATCCGACCGGCCCAGCTGCAGAGCTACGTGAAGGCGCTGATCTCGGCTCCGCAGAGCGCGCTCACGCTGGTCTTCGAATCCTTCGCCTTCAAGCGCGGCGTGCCGCTCGATGCCGACTACGTCTTCGACGTGCGCATGCTGCCCAACCCGCACTACGTGCCCACGCTGCGCCCGCTGACCGGGCGCGACCAGCCGGTGATCGACTGGCTGCGCGAGCACGAGGACGTGGCGCGCATGTACGGCGACATCGAGCAGTTCCTGGCGCGCTGGCTCGACGCGCTGGCGCAGGACCACCGCAGCTACGTCACCGTGGCCATCGGCTGCACCGGCGGCCAGCACCGGTCGGTGTTTCTGGTGGAGCAGCTCGCGCGCGGTTTCGGCGCACGCTGGGCTGCTCTCAAGCGGCACCGGGAGCTGGACGGGAGCTAAGAGCCTGAGGCGGCGAGCAGCCGCTTGCGCACCGGCGCGGGCAGGCCGAGCGCCGACCAGTCGTCGGGCGCGAACCAGCCGCCCTGCCCGCCGAGCGACCGCCCGCCGGCCGCCACCTGCACCGGATGCAGATGCAGGTCCTTGTGGGTGAGCACGTGCAGGAACGCCGGCGCATCCACCACCGTCTGGCGCTCGGCGGCGCCCAGCGCGTCGAGCAAGGCCTCGCGGCTGTCGAAGACCGGCAGGCAATAGAGCCCGGCCCAGATGCCTCGCGCAGGCCGCTTCTCGAGCCAGACGCGGCCCTGGCCGTCGTCGGCCTGGAGCATCCACAGCGACTGCGAGGTGCGACGCAGCTTGCGCGTCTTCACCGGATAGCGTTCCGGCGCGCCTTCACGCAGCGCGACGCACATCCGATCGACCGGGCACAGCATGCAGCTGGGCTTGCGCGGCAGGCAGACCGTCGCGCCCAGGTCCATCACGCCCTGGGTGTAGCGGGCGATGTCGGCGCGCTCGCCGTCCGGCGGCAGCAGGTCGGTGGCGCGGTCCCACAGCGCACGCTCCTGCGCGCTCGACGCCAGATCGCCGCCGAAGCCGAGCACCCGCGTGAGCACGCGCTTGACGTTGCCGTCGAGGATGGCCACGCGCTCGCCAAAGCAGAAGGCCGCGATCGCCGCGGCGGTGGACCGGCCGATGCCGGGCAGCGTCGTGAGTTCGGCCGCGGTCTGCGGAAATTCGCCGCCGAAGCGCGCCACCACGTCCTGCGCGCAGCGGTGCATGTTGCGGGCGCGGCTGTAGTAGCCCAGGCCGCTCCAGAGGCCGAAGACCTCGTCCTCGCCGGCTTCGGCGAGCGCGCGGACATCGGGGAAGCGAGTGAGGAACCGGTCGAAGTAGCCCAGCACGGTACTGACCTGGGTCTGCTGCAGCATCACCTCGGAGAGCCACACGCGGTACGGATCGCGGGTGTTCTGCCAGGGCAGCGTGCTGCGGCCGTGCGTGCGCTGCCAG
>CALRYR010000429.1:0-4384 GCA_943372425.1 Variovorax sp. YR752
TCAGCACCGCCTCACCGATCCCATCGAAGGCAGCACGCACCGAAGCAGGCCCATCGAGCCACACCATCCCGCACCACGACCCAGTCGTGAGCACGCTCCCTGCTGCCAACCGGTCATGACGCGCCACCGCATGCTGCAGCCACTGCGGCCCCATCCACATCGGGTCGCCGCACGGGTGCGCGCCCTGGTAGCGGCCCACCTGCTTGCCGTCGACTTCCAGCGTCGCGACCTGCGCCGCCCAATCGACCGGCCGGATCGGCACCCAGTCGCCCAGCACCAGCGCCCCATTCGACTGCACGTCGACCAGGCGAAGCGGTGCCGGCGCCTTGTCGGCACCCTTCCAGCGGAAGTCGACCAGTTCGATGGAGACGGTCATCGCGTCGAACAGCGCTTCGGGCGCCTGCACCGCGCGGGCGGCGAGGTCCGGCGCGCTGACATCACGCGCCAGGCGGAAAGCGACCTCGATCTCGATGCCGAGGCGATGGAAATCCTTCGCTTCCAGGCGGCCGGGCGAGGCCAGCACGAAGGGCGCGGGAATCCGGGCGAAGGTGGCGACCGAGGTGGTCGTCGGGCCGCCGCCCTTCCAGGTGCTGGGTGCGGCCGGGTCGGCGTCCCAGCCGAGTTCGGCGGCCACGTGGTCCTGCAGCGCGTAGATGTCGTCGGGCGACAGCGGCGTGTCGTGCCAGGGGGTGTCGTCGGCGGCGATGCCGCTGCGACGGGCGGCGACCAGAGCGGCCGCGAGGTCTTGGAGGGTGTCGTTCATCACCACCGAAGTCTGCCCGAATTGGCCGGGCCATGAGAAACCCGCTAAAATCGCTGGCTATCCAAAATTTGCCGTCGCTTTTCAACTGCAATTTCGGGAATTCGTTTTCGATGCGGCAGAACTGCAATAGCGCCACGGCCTGCCGCGCGCAGCGGCCAACCAGCCAGACAACGTTATGAAAATCGCTCAAGAAATCCGCGCCGGCAACGTGATCATGCACGGCAAGGACCCGATGGTCGTCCTCAAGACCGAATACAGCCGCGGCGGCCGCAATTCCGCCACGGTGCGCATGAAGATGAAGAGCCTGGTGGCCAACTTCAACACCGAAGTGGTCTTCAAGGCCGACGACAAGATCGACCAGATCGTGCTCGAGAAGAAGGACTGCACCTATTCCTACTTCGCCGACCCGCTCTACGTCTGCATGGACGCCGAGTACAACCAGTACGAAGTCGAAGCCGAGAACATGGGCGACGCCCTGAACTACCTCGAAGACGGCATGGCCGTCGAAGTGGTGTTCTACGAAGGCAAGGCCATCTCGGTCGAACTGCCGACCAGCGTCGAGCGTGAAATCACCTGGACCGAACCCGCCGTCAAGGGCGACACGTCGGGCAAGGTGCTCAAGCCTGCCAAGATCGCCACCGGTTTCGAAGTGCCGGTGCCGCTCTTCGTCGCGCAGGGCGACAAGATCGAAATCGACACCCGCACGGGTGAATACCGCAAGCGGGTCTGAGCGACCTGCACACCACCAAGGCTCCTGACAGGAGCCTTTTTTCATGGGCCGCATGATTGCGGCCCGAAGATTGCTCTGGAGCCCCGCATGACCAGCAAGACCCACGATCTCCACGACAAGCGCCTGGCCGATGCCTGGGCGACGCTGCAGGCCCATTCGGACAAGGGCCTCCCGCTCGACCGCGACCCGTCGCGCCTGGCCTTCGCCGACCCGGAATTCCTGCTGCGCCGCGAAACCCGCGGCCTGCGCATGCAACTCGAGCTGATGAAGCCCGACCTGCAGATGCGCGAGCACGGCATCGAGAACACGGTGGTGGTCTTCGGCAGCGCACGCTTCCGAAGCGAGGAAGAGTCCCGAGCCCTGATCGCGCAGGCCGAGGCCGCCGGCGACACGGTGGCGACCGAACGCTGGCGCAAGCTGGCGCGCAACTCGCACTACTACGAGCAGGCACGCGCCTTCGGCAAGATGGTCGCGCAGTACAGCAACGACAAGGAGCCCGAAGACAAGCTCTTCATCTGCACCGGCGGCGGTCCCGGCATCATGCAGGCGGCCAACCGCGGCTCCTACGAGGGCGGCGGCCTCAACATCGGCCTGGCGATCGCGCTGCCGATGGAGGAAGAGCCCAACCCCTACGTCACGCCGGCGCTGAGCTTCAAGTTCCATTACTTCGCCATCCGCAAGATGCATTTCATGATGCGTGCCAAGGCACTGGTGGCCTTCCCTGGCGGCTTCGGGACGCTCGACGAGCTGTTCGAAGTGGTCACGCTGGTGCAGACGCGCAAGGCCAAGCAGGTGCCGATCGTGCTGTACGGCTCCGACTACTGGAAGCGGCTGATCGACTTCGCCTTCCTGGCCGACGAAGGCGTGATCTCGCCCGAAGACGTGAAGCTCTTTGAATACGTCGACACGCCCGAGGATGCCTGGGACGCGATCAAGCGCTTCTACGCGCTTTGAGTTTCCAGACGGTGTGGCTGCCCATGGCCACCACACCGCCGACGACCCAGAACACGCCGCCGATGCCGATGACCGCCCCGGCGGCGCCGAACAGCATCGGCATCGCGACGCTCGAGGCGTTGATGGTCATCAGCCTCAGCCCCAGCGCCTCGCCGTGGCGCGCATGCGGCGTGATCTGGTGCAGCATGCTCATCACCATCGGCTGCACCGCACCGAGCGAGAAGCCCAGCACCACCGAGCACAGACCCATGCCCCAGGCCGATTGCAGCAGCGGGTAGACGCAGAACATCGCAGCCGTCACCAGCGTCGATGTGAGGATCACCCCGCGCTCCGAAGTCCGGTTGGCGAACAATGGCAGGGCCAGGCGCACCGCCACCGCGGCGATGGCGAAGATGCCGAGGATCGTGCCGATGACCGACGCGCCCAGCCCCCGCTCGTGGCCGAGAATCGGCAGAACGAAGGCGTGCACATCCCAGCTCGAAGACTGCAGCCAGTTCACGAAGAGCAGGCGCCTGAACATCGGCTCGCGCAGCAGGTCCCAGGCACGCGTGGGCGCAGCACCGGCCGGTAGTGACGTCCGCCCCGGTTCTTTTTTCGTCGAACGCACCAGCAGCCAGCACACGACCGGCATCAGCGCCATCGCCGCGAAGGTCACGCGGAACGACAGCAGGTCAGCGGGCGCACGCCCCGCATGGTCGATGAGCAGTCCCGCCACGAACGGCCCGACGAAGTTCGCCCCGGCCGGCGCGATGGCCAGCCAGCTGAACACGCGCTTCAAGTCCACCGGGCTCTGCGCCGAACGCCCGACGTGGCGCTGCAGCGCGATCACCGTGGCCCCGGTCGCGCCGCCGGTCAGCAAGGCCGAGACGCACATGGCCGGGAAGGTCGGCCACACCATCACGAGGCCGGCACCGAGCGACGCGGCGACCACCGACAACGCCAGCGGCCGGCGCAGCCCGTGGCGGTCGGCGAAGCGGCCTGCGGGCAGCGCGAGGAAAACCTGCGTGAGCGCGAACAGCGCGATCAGCAGGCCGACCGCCGCCGCGCTGTAGCCCTGCTGGAGCGCAAGCAGTGGCGTGGCCAGCCGCATGCCGGCCATCGTCGCATGCAGGAAGACCTGTGCCGCGATCAGCCGGAGCAGCTCTGCCCCTCTCACGGCGCGCTGTCGTCCTCAGGGTCGACCGCCGGCAGCAGGGCCTGCGCCTGCAGTTCGGGCAGTGCCTCGACGCCCTTGAGCGCGCGGCGCATCTGGCGCTGCCGCGTGTCGGCCTTGTCGATGGTGTCGGAGGCCTTGGCGACCTGTTCCTTGATGCGCTCGACCCATTCGCCGAAGCGGTTGAACTCGGTCTTGACCGCGCCGAGCACCTTCCACACCTCCGACGCCTGCTGCTCCAGCGCCAGCGTTCGGAAGCCCATGTGCAGGCTGTTGAGCATGGCCAGCAGCGTGGTCGGGCCGGCCAGCGTCACGCGGTGCTGGCGCTGCACCGCGTCCATCAAGCCGGGGCGGCGCAGCACTTCGGCATAGAGGCTCTCGACCGGCAGGAAGAGGATCGCGAAATCGGTGGTGTGCGGCGCGGCGAGGTAGTTGTCGGCGATGGACTTCGCCTCGCTGCGGATGCGCGCCTCGAGCGCCTTGCCGGCCACTTCCACCGCGAGCACGTCGGCGCGCTCGTGCGCATCGATGAGCCGCTCGTAGTCGTCGCGCGGAAACTTCGCATCGATCGGCAGCCACACCGGCGAGCCGTCGGCGCTGCGGCCCGGGAAGCGCACCGCGAAGTCGACGCGCTGCCCGCTGCGCGGCTTGGTCTCGACCTGCTTGGCGTACTGTTCGGTCGTCAGCACCTGCTCGAGCAGCGCCTCGAGCTGTACCTCGCCGAACACGCCGCGCGTCTTCACGTTGGTCAGCACGCGCTGCAGGCTGCCCACGCCGATGGCCA
>CALRYR010000430.1:0-4361 GCA_943372425.1 Variovorax sp. YR752
AGGCTCTGCCCGTCCATGTGCGGGCCGGGCATGACCAGCTTGGTGCCGGCCATGGCGGCCGAATACGGCATGCCCCAGGCGTTGGCGTGGAACATCGGCACCGCGAGCAGGATCGTCATGTCGGACCTCACGCCGAAGGTGTCGGGCGCGCATTCCATCAGCGAGTGCAACACGGTCGAGCGGTGCGAATACAGCACGCCCTTCGGGTTGCCGGTGGTGCCCGAGGTGTAGCAGAGCGACGAGGCGGTGCGCTCGTCGAACTCGGGCCAGGTGTAGTCCTCGCTCTGCGTGCCCACCAGTTCCTCGTAGCAGAGCAGGTTCGGCACGTCGATGTCCGGCATGTGCGCGCGGTCGGTCATGGCGATGAAGGCGCGCACCGTCCTGAGCTTCGGCGCCAGTTTCTCGACCAGCGCGGCAAAGCCGATGTCGAAGAACAGCACCTTGTCTTCCGAGTGGTTGACGATGTAGTCGATCTGCTCGAGGAAGAGCCGCGGGTTGACCGTGTGCAGCACCGCGCCCGACCCCGACACGCCGTAGTAGAGCGCCAGGTGGCGGTAGGTGTTCCATGCCAGGGTACCGACGCGGTCGCCCGGGCCGATGTCGAGCGCGGCCATCGCGTTGGCCACCTGCTTGGCGCGGCGCTGCACCTCGCCGTAGTTGGTGCGGTGCACCGGGCCTTCCGCCGTGCGGCCGACGATCTCGGCGTGCGGGTGAAAGGTGGCCGCATGGTCGATCAGCGACGAGATCAGCAGCGGGCGGTCCTGCATCAGTCCGAACATCGTTGTCTCCTTCTGGGTGTCTCGCATCGGGTGGCGGCCTACTTGACCGCAATGGCATCGCCCATCGGCGCGAATTCCTTGCCGTTGAACTGCACCAGCTGCAGCGTGCTGAAGGGCCAGTAGTCGGTGGACGAGGTGTTGAGCACCACGCCGGGCAGCAGCATGCCGGTGCGCATCGCCTTCAGGTTGGTGGCCTGCTTCAGCAGGTTCTCGCGCGTCAGGTTGTCCCCCGCGGCTTTGAGCACCAGTTCCATCGCCTGCGCCACGCCGTAGCCGTACACGCCGGCGGCGTTGTTGACGTCCTGGTCGGGCGCGTACTTCTTCATGAAGGCCAGGAACTGCTGCGTGGCCGGGTCGTTCGCCCAGCGCGGCTGGGTCGCGTCCTTGAAGAAGGCCATGGCCATGATGCCGTTCGACTTCTCCAGGCCCGCGGGTTCAAGCGTCATCTTGACGTAAGCCGACACGTAGGTGAGGTACTGCTGCTTCGGACGCCAGCCGATGTCGTAGGCCTTGCGGATCGCCTGCGCGGCGAAGCGCGCGGTGGCGAAGTTGACGAACACGTCAGCGCCCGAGGCCTGCAGCTTGATGATCTGCGAGTCGACCGTCGGGTCGGCGATCTCGAAGGACGCCTCGCTCACGATCATCGCGCCCGCCTTGTCGCCCAAGCCCTTCTTCAGCCCCTTGAGCAGGTCCTTGCCGAAGTCGTCGTTCTGATAGAGCACGGCGATCTTCGCGTCGGGCATCGTCTTCAGGATGTTCTTCGCGTAGAGGCTGCCCTCGCCCTCGTAGCTGGGCATGTACGGCGTGGTCCAGGGGTTGTTCTTCGGGTCGTTGAAGCGGTCGGCCCCGACGCCCAGGAAGAGGTGCGGCACCTTCTTCGCGTTCATGTACCGCATGATGGCCGCGTTGGACGCCGAGCCGAGGTTGCCATAGACGGCGAGCACTTCGTCCTGCTCGACCAGCTTGCGCACCACCTCCGTGGTGCGCGGCGGCGTGTACTGGTCGTCGTAGCTGATCAGCGTGACCTTGCGGCCGTTGATGCCGCCCTGCTCGTTGACCATGCGGAAGTAGGCCTCGTTGACCTTGCCGACGATGCCGTACGACGACACCGGCCCGCTGTAGGGCATGGCCATGCCGAGCTTGATCTCGGTGTCGCTGGCCCCGGTGTCGTACTTCTTCTGGGCATTGGCGGCGCCCGTGCCCAGCAGGAACGCGGCGGCGCCAAAGAGAGCCGCGATGCGAAGGATTTTTTTCATGTGCGTGCTCCGTTGATCAGTCGCCGATGACCTTGCCGAAGGGCTCGTAGCGGGTGCCGTTGAAGCGCACCAGCTGCATCCGTTCGATCGGGTAGAAGTCGTCGGCCGAGGTCTTCACGTCGATGCCCGGGTAGAGCATCGGCAGACTGAACGACAGGTTGGCCGCCTGCTTCATGACGTTGGCGCGGGTCAGGTCGTCGCCCGCCTGGCGCAGCACGCGCTCGAGCGTCATGGCGGACGTGTAGCCCAGCACGGTGTTCGAATCCATGGGGTCGCCGCCCGGCAGGTATTTCGCGCTCCAGGCCTTGTAGTCCTCGTACTCCTTCACGCCGGCCCACTGCGGGTCGGCCGGGTCGCGCATGTACGCCGCGGAGATCACGCCGACGGCGTTCTCCGGCCCGGCCGGCTTGATCACCGAGGACACCGACAGCGACACGCTGGAGAGGTACTGCGTCGGCTTCCAGCCGATGTCTGCGGCCTTGCGGATCGCCTGCGCGGCAAACTTGGGCGTGCTGATGTTGAAGAAGGTGTCGGCGCCCGAGGCCTTGAGGTTGACCATCTGGCTGTCGATGGTCGGGTCGGTCACCTCGTAAGTCGACTGGGCAACGATCATCGTCTTCGCCTTGTCGCCCAGCGTTTCGACGAAGCCCTTCAGGAAGTCCTTGCCGAAGTCGTCGTTCTGCATCAGCACGGCGACCTTCGCGCCGGGCCGGGTCTCGAGGATGTGCTTCGCGTAGATCCTTCCCTCGGTCTGGTAGGTGGGCTGCCAGCCCATGGTCCACGGGAAGCCCTTCGGGTCGCCGAACCGGGTGGCACCGGTCGCGACGAAGAGCTGCGGCACCTTCTTCGCGTTCATGTAGCGCTGGATGGCCATGTTGTGCGCGGTGCCCAGCGGCCCGAACAGCAGCAGCACCTCGTCCTGCTCGACCAGCTTGCGCGCCTGCTCTACCGTCTTCGACGGGTTGTAGGCGTCGTCGACCGAGATGAAGTTCACCTTGCGCCCGTTGATGCCGCCCTCGGCGTTCACCTTGGCGAAGTAGGCGGCGGCGGCCTTGCCGATCGCGCCGTAGGCCGACACCGGACCCGAGTAAGGAACGATGTGGCCGACCTTGATCTCGGTGTCGCTGGCACCGGTGTCGTACTTCTTCTGCGCCTGCGCCGCAACCAGTGCGGCGAGGCCGAGGACAAGGGCGCCTGCGGCACGCAGGACGCGGGTGGCACGGGTCATAGAGGTCTCCTTCGTTGTCATGGCGAACGCCTCGTCGGGCGGCCCGCTGGATCGTAGGGAGCCCTCCTCGCGCACGGCATCGTCGGAACGGACGATTGAGCGCAGCCGCGGGTTTGCCCGTGCATCGCCCGCAGCCAGGCACGCGCGCGAACCCGTCGTTTTCGACGATGCGGGCCTGCCGGGGGCGCACCCATACTCCGACGCACGCGGGCACCGCCCGCTTCAGAAGAACCGACGGAGACGCACGCCATGGACCTCACCCAGCCCTTGCACAAGGCCCTGCAGGAATGCCCGCACGCCACCGCGCTCGTCTGCGGCGCGCGCCGCGAAAGCTTCTCGGCCTTCGTCGACCGCGTTGCGCGGCTCGCCGCCGTCCTGCAATCGCTGGGCCTCCAGCCTGGCGACCGCGTCGGCATGATGGGCCTCAATTCGGACCGCTACGTCGAGTACCTCTACGCCACCTGGTGGGCCGGCGGCGTGATCAACCCGGTCAACATCCGGTGGAGTGCGCGCGAGGTCGCCTATTCGCTCGACGACTGCGACACCCGCCTCCTGCTGGCCGACGCCACCTTCGGCGCGGTGGCGCGCGAGCAGCGCGGCCTGTCGCGCTCGCTGAAAACGCTGGTGCATTTCAGCGAGGGCCCGGCGCCCGAAGGCATGGTCGACGCCGAGGCGCTGATGGCAGCGACCGCGCCGGTGGCCAATGCACGCCGCGGCGGCGCCGACCTGGCGGCCGTGATGTACACGGGCGGCACCACCGGGCTGCCCAAGGGCGTGATGCTGACCCACGCGAACCTGTACCTCAGCCAGCTGTCGACGAACATCGCGGCGCCGCGCCCGCACGAATCGGTCGGGCTCAACCTGGCGCCGATGTTCCATGTCGGCGGTGCCGGCCTCGCGCTGCAGCTGATGATGCGGCTGTGCAAGCAGGTGATCCTCCCGGCCTTCGACGAAGTGCAGGTGCTGGAGGCGATCCAGAACGAGCGCGCCAGCGAGACCTTCCTGGTGCCGACGATGCTCAAGCGGCTGATCGAGCATCCGCGCTTCGGCGAGTTCGACACGTCCAGCCTGCGGACCGTGCTGTACGGCGCGGCGCCC
>CALRYR010000431.1:0-4358 GCA_943372425.1 Variovorax sp. YR752
ATCGGCATTGCGGCCACCGGCTGCCGCGTCTGGGGCGAACGCCTCTACGTGCGCGAATATGCCGACAAGGATTCGGCGTCGCAGCAGGAATTCGTCGACCGCTACCGCTTTCTCTGGGGCACCAGCGCCTTTGCCTGGGGCCTGTCGATCCTGATCTTTTTCGAGCGCACGCCGCTGGTCAACCAGTTCATGAGCTGGCTCATCGTGGCCGGCGTCGCGACCTTCCCGCTCAACGGTCTGGCGCTCTATCCGCCGCTGCTGCGCCGCTACGTCAATGTGCTGTTCATCACGATGATGTCCGCCGTGGCCTTCCGCGTGGTCGAGCTCAACTTCCAGCGGCCGCACTTCCACTACGGCTTCCTGATGCTGCCGGTGCTGCATTGGTGGCTGCTGCTGCGGGCCGGTCGCCGCATCCACGAGACGGCGCGCAACAGCTTCGAACTGCTGTTCCACAACCACATCCTGATCAATTCGCTGACCCAGCAGCGCCAGGCCGCGGTGTCGGCCGTCGCCATGAAGAACCGCTTCCTGGCGAGCGCGGCGCACGACATGCGCCAGCCGGTGCTGGCGCTGTCGCTCTATGCCGACTGGCTGCGCAACGAGCCGGAGCTGGTGCAGGAGATCGCACCGAAGATCGTCCGCGCGACGCATGCGGTGAACGCACTGTTCGACTCGCTCTTCGACCTGGCGCGCATCGATTCGGGCCAGGTGCGTCTGCACATAGAGAAGGTTGACGTGGCGCAATTGCTGCACGACCTGGAGCTGCAGTACCGGCCGGTCGCCGAGGCCAAGGGCTTGCGCTTCAGCGTGCACATCAGCCGCGGCACCGTGCTGACCGACCCGATCCGCGTGCGCCGCATGATCGGCAACCTGCTGGCCAATGCCATCAAGTACACGGTGGAGGGCGGCATCCTGCTCGCATCGCGGCAGACCAAGGACGGTTTGCGCGTGGAGGTGTGGGACACCGGCATCGGCATCGCCCGCGAGCACCTGCGCGACGTGTTCCTGGAGTTCTACAAGGTGGCCGACCATGCCGGCACGTCGGATGGCTTCGGCCTCGGTCTGGCGATCGTGGCGCGCCTGTCGCATGCGCTGGGCCATCCGGTGAGCGTGCGTTCGCGCCTGGGGCGCGGCAGCGTGTTCCGCGTGGCGCTCAACGATGCCGACGAGTCGCAGGCGCAGACCCGCATCTCCGGCGCAGTGGGCTGAAGCTCTGATCGACTGACGCGTGCGCCCGCAATGGGCAGCGTCAACCCGCGATCACATCGACCCGGAAGCGGACGACGACAGCAGCCCGTGGTTGCGCGCGTGATGCAGCGCCTGCGTGCGGCTCTTGACGCCCAGGCGGCGGAACAGGCGCCACAGGTGCACCTTGACGGTGTGCTCGCTGATTTCGAGCTCGGTCGCGATGTCGCGGTTGCTCATGCCCTTGTCGAGCATGGCGATCAGCTGGGTCTGGCGCTTCGACAACTTGCCGCTGTTGGCAGCGGCGGCGACCGGCTCCTCGACATCGCTGTCGGCCATCAGCAGGCCGCGCAGCACGGCGGTGAGTTCAGCCGAGCTGGCCGATTTCTCGATGTAGGTGTCTGCACCGGCTTCGATGCAGGCCTCTTCCATGTCGGCCGCCGGCGAGGCGGAATACACCGCGATCGGCACGTCCGGGTAGATCTGCTTGACCGCGATCACGCCCGAGCAGCCCGTGGTGTCGGGCAACTTCAGGTCGAGACAGAACAGGCCGGGCATCCCATGCTGCTTGACGGCGCTGGCCAGCTTGTCGAGGCGCTCCAGTTCGACGATGTTCTCTGCGGGCCGCAGGCGCCGCAGCACCATCACGATGGCGTCGCGCATCAGGGGGTGATCGTCGATGACGTAAATGCTCATGGTCTGCTTTCTGAGTGAACGCTCGGCTGGCTGATGCCGGCCCTGCTGGATTCCGATGTCTAAGCGCCGCTGGCCGCCAGCGCCTCCAGGGCCGCCGCGGCGGCGCGCATGCTGTCATTGTCGGCGGGTTCGAGCTGTTCGGCGAGTGCCGTCAGCGCGGGGGCGCCTTCCTGCTGGAGCCGCCCGATGGCGCGGCCCGCTTCCTGCGGCGACGCGAAGGCGCGGCTTTGCAGCAGCAATTCGCCCTGGGCGTCGAGCAGCTTGAAGTAGAACTGGCCGTCGCTTTCGCGGTACTGCTTGAAGCTGGGGCGGGCCACCTTGGCGGCCTTGCGGGTGGCCGCAGCGGCCGGCGCTTCGAGCCGGCGCAGGCCGACGGCGTGGCGCAGCCGGCCGATGAAGGGCTGCGACAGCGCGCGCGCCTTCTCGGCACCGGCCAGCAGGGTGCGCTCGATCTGCGCCGGGTCGGCCATCAGCGCCTCGTAGTGCGCGCGCAGCGGCGAGATTTCCTGGTCGATGCGCTCGAACACCAGCTGCTTGGCGTCGCCCCAGGCGATGCCTTCGGCGTAGGCCTTGCGCAGCGCGGCGGTTTCCTCCGCGTCGGCGAAGGCCTGGTAGATCTGGAACAGGGCGGAGCCGTCGGTGTCCTTCGGCTCGCCGGGCGCGCGCGAATCGGTCAGGATACCGCCGATGAGCTTCTGCAGCTGGGCGCGCGGTGTGAAGAGCGGGATCGTGTTGTCGTAGCTCTTGCTCATCTTTCGGCCGTCAAGGCCGGGCAGCGTGGCCACCGCGTCGTCGATCTCGGCCTCGGGCAGGGTGAAGTGCTCGCCATACAGGTGGTTGAAGCGCTGCGCCATGTCGCGCGCCATCTCGATGTGCTGCACCTGGTCGCGGCCCACCGGCACCTTGTGCGCGTTGAACATCAGGATGTCCGCACCCATCAGCACCGGGTACATGAAAAGGCCGGCGCTCACGTCGGCGTCCGGGTCTTCGCCCTTGGCCACGTTCTTGTCGACCGAGGCCTTGTAGGCATGCGCGCGGTTGAGGATGCCCTTGCCGGTGACGCAGGTCAGGAACCAGGTGAGCTCCGGGATTTCGGGGATGTCCGACTGGCGGTAGAACGTGACCCGCTCCGGGTCGAGCCCACAGGCCAGCCAGCTCGCCGCAATTTCCAGCGTCGAGCGCTGGATGCGTACCGGGTCGTCAACCTTGATCAGGGCGTGGTAGTCGGCCAGGAAATAGAAGCTCTGGACGTCGGCACGGCGGCTGAAGCGCACCGAATGGCGAACCGAACCCACGTAGTTGCCCAGGTGGGGCGTACCACTGGTCGTGATGCCAGTGAGGAAGCGGGTGGGAGAACGGGTGGCAGAAGGCGAGGTCATGACAAACAGGGGGCAGGCAAGGCGCGCGCGCTGGCGCGGGCCGCGAAATTGTTCCACATTGTGTCAGACCGCTCCTGCAGATGCCCGCATCAAAGCCCGAGCACCGAAACCGGGCCGCGCCCGAGGCGGACCACCACCGGGTCGCCGCCTTCGCCCAGGGGCGTGAGGTCGACCACGGTGGTGGGCTCCGACGCGCATGCGCCGGCGTCGATCACGGCGCCGATCAGCTTCTCGAAGCGCGCCCGGATTTCCTGCGCATCGTTGAGCGGCTCGGTCTCGCCAGGCGGGATCAGCGTGGTCGCCAGCAGGGGCGCGCCGTGCAGGGCCAGCAGCTCCGACAGCACCGTGTGGTCGGGCACCCGCAGGCCGATGGTCTTGCGCTGCGGATGGCTCACGCGGCGCGGCACTTCCTTGGTGGCCTCCAGCAGGAAGGTGTACGGCCCGGGCGTCGCTGCCTTGAGCAACCGGTACTGCTTGTTGTCGACCTTGGCGTAGTTCGCCAGCTCGCTCAGGTCACGGCACAGCAGCGTCAGGTGGTGCTTGTCGTCGACCTGACGGATGCGGCGCAGCCGGTCGACCGCGTCCTTGTCGTCGAGGTGGCAGGCCAGCGCGTAGCTGGAATCGGTCGGCACGGCGATGACCTCGCCGCGCTCGAGCAGCACCACGGCTTGCTTGAGCAGCCGCTGCTGGGGGTTTTCGGGATGGACTTCGAAATATTGAGCCATGGGGTCAGCCTTCTGCAGGTTCGATGGGGACGCGGCGCTCGCGCACCGTCAGCCAGGCGCCGGCCGCGCCGCAGGCGGCGATCATGCCCATGCCGATCAGCGACACGGCGTCGGGGACCTGCGAGAACATGACCCAGCCGCACAGCGTGGCGAAGGCGATCTGCGCGTACAGGTAGGGCGTGAGCGTGGACGCCGGCGCGCGCTGGTAGGCGAGGATCAGCATGAAGTGGCCAATGGTGCCCATCAGTCCCATCAGGCACAACAAGGCCCACCAGTGCCATGACGGCAGGCTCTGCCACACGAAGGGCAGCGCGACCGAGGCGATCAAGGTTCCGGCCCAGCCGGAATAGAAATGCATCGTCAGCGGGTTCTC
>CALRYR010000432.1:0-4349 GCA_943372425.1 Variovorax sp. YR752
CGATCTCGGCGCGGCCGACGTACTCGGCCACCACCGGCAGCGCGAATTCGCGGATCTGGCGGTAGCTCATGAAGCAGAGGCGGGGCAGCCCGCGCCGTGTGGGCGCGGTGGGGGTGTACGGGGTGTCGCGGCGTTCCATGCTGCGTCGCATTGCAACACAACTGGTGTCTCAACGATGTTCCGTGACACGCGGGAAATCACCGAGAGCAGGCTCATCGGCCCATATAAATCAATCACTTACGACCAATGCATGCGTTTGGCACGTGCCGTGCAACACCGTGTTCTTTCAGGAGACACACGACTTGGCACTCGAACACATCACGGTGCTGGACCTGACGCACATGCTGTCGGGTCCCTACGGCACCATGCTGCTCGCCGACCTCGGCGCGCGCACCATCAAGGTCGAGCCGCCCGGCAGCGGCGAAGGCACCCGCCGCCTGCTCGAAAAAGACCCCGACTACGCCCGCGACGGCATGGGTGCTTACTACCTCACGCTCAACCGCAACAAGGAAAGCGTCTGCGTCGACCTGAAGAGCGCCGACGGCAAGGCGGTCTTCCTCGACCTGGTGCGCCGGGCCGACGTGGTGTTCGACAACTTCAGCGTCGGCGTCACGGAGCGCCTGGGCATCGACTACGCCTCGCTCTCGCAGGTCAACCCGCGCATCGTGACCTGCTCGGTCACCGGCTTCGGCCAGACCGGCCCCGAGACCCAGCGTCCGGCCTTCGACCAGGTGGTGCAGGCGATGGGCGGCGGCATGTCGATCACCGGCACGCCGGAGAGCGGCCCGACGCGCAGCGGCATCCCGATCGGCGACCTGGGCGGCGGCATGTTCGGTGCGATGGGCGTGCTGGCCGCGCTGGTGGAGCGCGACCGCACCGGACGCGGCCAGCACGTCGACATCTCGATGCTCGACGCGCAGATCTCGCTGCTCAACTACATGGCGACGATGCACCTGATGTCGGGCCACGTGCCCGAAGGCATCGGCAACGGCCACTTCGTGCACGTGCCTTACAACAGCTACCCGACGGCCGACGGCCACATCATCATCGCGTGCATCGGCGACCCCTTCTTCGAGCGCTTCGTCGACTTCATCGACCTGCCGGCGCTGCGCGATCCGACATACAAGCAACAGCCGGTGCGCTTCGCGATCAAGGCCGAGATCGACGCGCTGATCGGTGACGAGCTGAAGAAGCAGCCGACCGCGCATTGGCTCGAACGCCTGCGCGCGGCGCGCATTCCCTGCGGCCCGGTCAACAACTTCGCGCAGGCGCTGAGCGACACGCAGGTGGTGGCGCGCGACATGGTCGTCGAGGTGCCGCTGAAGACCGGCGAGACGGTGCGCATGCCCGGCAACCCCATCAAGCTGTCGGCCGCAGCCGCCATGACCTACACCTGCCCGCCCGCGCTCGGCGAGCACACGCGGCACGTCTTCGGCGACCTGGTGGGCTATTCGCCCGAGAAGCTCGCAGCGCTGCGCCAGGCCGGCACCATCGCCTGAGGACCAACGCGATGGAACACCTCCACATCACCGACGTCGCGCCGCGCGACGGCCTGCAGAACCAGCCGGTGCATCTCGATGCGCCGACCAAGCTGCAACTGGCGCAATTGCTGGCGAAGGCCGGCGTGCGCAGCATCGAGGCGACCAGCTTCGTGTCGCCCAAGGCGGTGCCGCAGATGGCCGATGCGGCCGATCTGCTGCCCTTGATTCGCGCGGCGCTGCCGGATCTGCGCACCTCGGTCCTGGTGCCGAACCTCAAGGGGCTGGAGCGGGCGCACGCGGCCGGCGCCACCGAGATCGCGGTGGTGCTGTCGGCCACCGAGACGATGAACCGCAAGAACATCAACATGGGCCTCGACCAGGCCACCGAGGTCAGCGAGCAGACGCTGGCCGAGGCGCACAAGCTCGGCCTGCGCACGCGCGCCTACGTGGCGGTGGCCTTCGACTGCCCTTTCGAGGGCGAGACGCCGCTCGACGAGGTGCTGCGCCTCGCGCATCGCATGCAGCGTGCCGGCGCCGGCGAGATCGTCATCGCCGACACCATCGGCTCGGCCTCGCCCGGCATGGTGAAGCAGCGCATGGGTGCGCTCGCCGGCGCGATCGCGCTCGACCAGCTGGCGATCCACCTGCACGACACGCGCGGCATGGCGGTGGCCAACGCGTGGGCGGCGCTCGAGGCCGGCGTGCGCCGCTTCGATGCCAGCGTCGGCGGCATCGGGGGCTGCCCGTTCGCGCCCGGCGCGGCCGGCAACGTCGCAACCGAAGACCTGGTGCTGATGGCCGAGCGCAGCGGCTTCGCCACCGGCATTTCGCTCGACGGTCTGCTGGACACGGTCGACTTCGCGCAGGTGCAGTTGCAACGTCCGCTGGGCGGGCGCGCGATCACGTGGCTGCGGCGCCAGCGCGAGAAAAGAAATTCCTGACCACAACGATTCCCGGAGACAAACATGACAACGACATTCGACGCCGCTTCTTCCATCGCACACCCCAACCGCCGTACCGCACTCGCGGCACTCGCCTCGATGGCGGCCACCGGCGCCTGGGCGCAGGCACCGGCCGGCAAGTACCCGTCCAAACCCGTCACGCTGGTGGTGCCGTACTCGGCCGGCGGTGGCACCGACATCGTCGGCCGCCTGATGGCGCAGCGCCTGTCCGATCTGTGGGGCCAGTCGGTGGTGGTGGACAACCGCACCGGTGCCAATGGCGTGATCGGCTCCAACTTCGTCTCGCGTGCGCCGGCCGATGGCCACATGCTGCTGCTGGTGGTCGGCTCGCACGCCGTGAACCCGGTGCTGATGAAGAGCCTGCCCTACGACACCGACAAGGCCTTCACGCCCATCACCAACATCGCGAACTCGCCTTCGGTGCTGGTGGTGCAGGCGGCCGGTCCCTACAAGACCTTGCGTGACGTGCTGGAGGCAGCGCGCAAGGAACCGCTGGGCGTCGGCTACTCGGAAGGCCAGACCCGGCTGACCGGCGAGATGATCCGCCAGGCCGGCAAGCTGCAGACCACCGGCGTGCCCTACAAGGGTGGCGCGCCGATCATGGTCGACATCATCGGCGGCCACCTGCCGATGGGCGTGACCAGCGTGCTGACCGCGTTGCCGCATGTGCGCTCGGGCGCGCTGCGCGTGGTGGGCGTGGCCGACACCAAGCGCATGGCGCTCTTCCCCGATGCGATGACCTTCAAGGAGGCGGGCCTCGACGGTGTCGAGTCGCTCAGCTGGTACGGTCTGTTCGGCCCCGCCGGCCTCCCGGCTCCCATCGTCGCGCAGCTCAACGAAGACCTGAAGAAGGTCGCCGCCGACCCGGCCGTGAAGAAGCAGATGGAAGAGCAGGGCGCGCATGTCACGTTGACGCCACCGGCCGAGTTCCGCAGCTTCCTCGCCGCGGAGACGAAGAAGTGGACGCTGGTCGCGCAGCGCGGCGGCATCACTGCCGAATAACGGCCATGGCGAACCCCATCCTCCGCGAGAAGCTCGCGCGCCGCGAGTTCATCGTCATCCCCGGCCTCCAGGACATGATCGCCGCGGCCATGGCCGAGAAGGTCGGCTTCGACATCGTCTACGGCTCGGGCTTCTGGCTGACGGCCTCGGCCCTCGGGCTGCCCGACGCGGGCATCGCGACCTACACGCAGATGGTCGACCGCATGGCGACGCTGGTGCGCAGCAGCAGCGCGGCCGTCATCGCCGATGCGGACACCGGCTACGGCGGCCTGCTGAATGTGCAGCACACGGTGCGCGGCTACGAGGCCGCAGGTGTGACCGCCATCCAGATCGAGGACCAGGAATTTCCGAAGAAGTGCGGCCACACGCCCTTCAAGCGCTGCGTGCCGGTGCAGGACATGGTCGACAAGATCCGCGTGGCCTCGGAGGCGCGCCAGGACAAGAACAACTTCCTCATCATCGCGCGCACCGATGCACGTGCCGAGCTCGGCGTCGACGAGGCGATGCGCCGGCTCGAGGCCTATGCGCGGGCCGGTGCCGACATCCTCTTCTTCGAAGCACCGCAGAGCGAAGACGAGATGCGCCGCGCCTGCGAGGCCTTCGACCTGCCGATGATGGCCAACATGTCCGATGGCGGGAAGACGCCGATCCTGCCGGCGAAGACGCTCGCCGAGATCGGCTACGCGCTGGCCATCTACCCGTCGATGACCAGCCTGATCGCCGCCGCGGCCATGGAGCGCGCACTGAAGCACCTCAAGGCCGAAGGCACGAGCCAGGCGCCGGACGCGGAGCTGTTCGACTTCAACGAGTTCTGCCGGCGCATCGGCTTCGACGAGGTCTGGGAATTCGAGAAGCGCTGGGCTCGCTGAGCCGCACGCCGGTCGCGCGGCAGGCGGCCGGTCGT
>CALRYR010000433.1:0-4348 GCA_943372425.1 Variovorax sp. YR752
CCAACTCTGCAAGGAAGCTTTCGTGCGATCCATCTTCAAGGCGGCCCTCGTGTCGCTGTGCGCCATGTCCGCGGTCTCCGCGATGTCCGTCGCCTCGGCCCAGAGCGCCCCCGTCACGACGCCCAGCGGCCTGATCTACCAGTCGCTGAAGGAAGGCAGCGGCACCTCGCCGACGGCCAGCGACACCGTCAAGGTGCACTACCGTGGCACCTTCCCCGACAGCGGCAAGGAATTCGACAGCTCCTACAAGCGCGGTGAGCCGATCGAATTCCCGCTGTCGGGCGTGATCCCGTGCTGGACCGAGGGCGTGCAGAAGATGAAGCCGGGCGGCAAGGCCAAGCTGGTCTGCCCGCCGAACATCGCCTACGGTGCGCGCGGCGCGGGCGGCGTGATCCCGCCGAACGCCACGCTCAACTTCGAAGTCGAGCTGATCTCGGTCAAGGGGCGCTGAGCGGCGTTTGCACGCGTGGCGCGCGGCCCAGCGTGCCCGTCACCAGGGCGGCCCCGACCACCAGGGCGCTGCCGAGCAGCATCGCGCTCGCGATGCCGCTGCCGTCGACCACCAGGCCGCCGAGCAGCGCGCCCGAGGCGATCGCGACCTGGAAGGCCGTGACCAGCATCGCCTGGCCGGCCTCCGGCGCTTCGGGCAATGCGTTGAGCATCCAGCCAGTCGCGGCCACCGGCACCATCCCGAAGGCGACGCCCCAGGCCAGCACCACCGCGCCGCCGGCGAGCAACCCGTCACCCACGACCGTCGACATCGCCAGCGCGCCAGCCAGCAGCACGGCGGTGGCCAGCAGGGCGAGCCGCGGGCTGCGCGCCACCAGCTGCCCACCCATGAAGTTGCCGATGAAGCCGGCGGCACCGTAGGTCAGCAGCAGCGCAGTCACCCATACCGGCGACAGGCCGAACACGGCCTGCAGCAAGGGCTTGAGGTAGGTGTAGGCCGCGAAATGCCCGGCCACCAGCAGCACGATGGCGCCCAGGCCGACGCGCGACAGGCGCTTCGTCAGCGGCAGCAACAGGTCGCGCGGGCGGATGGCGCGTGCGGCGGGCAAGGCAGGCAGCAGCCACAGCTGCATCGCCAGCACCACCACGGTCAACGCCGCTGATACGGCGAAGGCCGAGCGCCAGCCCGCGAAGCTGCCGAGCAGCGCACCGGCGGGCACGCCGAGCACGGTGCCCACCGAGATGCCCGCCAGGATGATCGACATCGCACGCGCCTGCGCCATCGGCGGCACCAGCTGCGTGCCGACGCCCGGCGCGAAGGCCCAGAACCCGCCCACGCACAGGCCGAGCAGCAGCCGCGCCGCCAGCATCGTTCCGAAGTTCGGCGCGAAGGTGGCCAGCAGGTTCGACAGCAGCAGCAAGGTGCTGAGCGCGATCATCACGGTGCGCCGGTCGAGCCGGCCTGCGGCCACCGTGAGCGCCGGTGCCGCGATGGCGGCGAGCACGCCCGGCATGGTCATCATCAGGCCGGCCGTGCCGTCGGACACGTTCAGCCCACGCGCGATGTCGGTGAGCAGGCCGACCGGGAGGAACTCGGTGGTCACCATGACGAAGGTGCCGACGGCGATCGAGCCGACCGCGAGCCAGGCGGCGCGTGATGCGTCGGGGGTGGCCGTGGCGCGCGCCGACGGCGCGTCGAGCAGGTCGTCGCAGGTGGTGCAGGAAGCGGAGGAGGGTGTCATCGGAAAGGCGAGCGGCAGCGTGGCGACAGGGCCTCGCAGTGTGATCGGCCTGCGTGACGAGACCAAGTGGCCGTGCGCCAGCACAGCGTTTCGCTGTCGCCAACAATGGCGCCGGGTCAGTCGACCTGGGTCGGCCGCCCCGAGGCCAGCCAGGCCTCGAGCCCGCCGGCCAGCGGGCGCGGCTGCCGCACGCCCTGGGCCGCCAGCAGACGTGCACCGAGCGCGGCCGAGACCTCGTTCGGGCAGTTGCAGTACAGGATGACGTCACGGCCGGCCGGCAGGTCCGGGATGCCGCGGTTCTTCTTCATGTCCTGCAGGTGCACGACGATCGCACCGGGGATGCGGCGCGGGTCGAGTTCGGTGCCGGCCGCCGAGCGCACGTCGATGAGCACGGGTGGCGCGTCGGACGCCATCAGTTCGTGCAGTTCCTCGACCGTGACGCGCGGGATGTCGACGGCCATCAGCATCGCGCGCCGGCGCCAGTAGCGCAGGCCGATGCCGGCGACGACCGCCACCAGCAGCACCAGCAGCGCGGCGGCACCGGCATCGGCCAGGGCGTCGAGCACGGCCTGGATCTGCGTGCTGAAGATCCAGCCCGGGATCAAAAATGCGGCCGACCAGATGAGGGCGGCGAGGGTGTCGAAGCCGATGAAGCGTGCCGTCGACATGTGCAGCGCGCCGGCCATCGGCGGTGCCACCACCGACACGCCCGGCACGAACTTGGCCGCGATCAGCGACGTGCCGCCCCAGCGCGTGATGAGCGATTCGCTCTGCCGCACGCAGGTGTCGGGCGACAGCGAGACCTTGCACAGCAGCCGCATGATGCGATGCCCGAAGCGGCGCCCTGCATAGAACCAGGCCGCGTCGCCCAGCAGGTTGCCGAGAAGCGAACCCAGCACCGTGGACCAGAGCGAGAGTTGCCCCATGGCGGCCAGCCCGCCCGCCACCACCAGCACGGCCGACGCCGGGATCGGCGCGCCCAGTCGCGCTGCGAGCGTGGCGAAGAAGACCACCGCGACGCCACGCTCGCTGGCCAGGGACAACAGTTCTTGCATGCGGGCAATCTAACCGTTTCGCCTGCACGGCGCTGGCGCGTGGCGCGCCAGCCTTTTGGGGCCGATCAAGCGGCGTGGGCCGTCGCCGCGTAGCCGGGGAATCGCCGCACAGGGTGCATGAAAGGCGATGGCGGCAACGACGCCGAAGCGGGCGATGGCACGGCCCGGGCCGGGCGTTGAACCGCGCGGTCGATCGCGATCAGCCCGCGCCGCGCGGCCACGGCGGCCGCTTCGGTGCGGCTGCATGCATCGAGCTTGCCGAGGATGGCCTTGACATGGGTCTTCACGGTGCCGACGGCGATGTCGAGCTCGCTGGCGATGGCCTTGTTGCCGCGGCCTTCGGCGATGCGCTGCAGCACGTCGAGCTCGCGCCGCGTGAGCGCCTCGTGGATCAGACTGTCGGCCAGGCGATCGCTGACGGCCGCGCACAGCGCGCGTGCCCCGCGCGCCACCGACCGGATGCCGTCGGCCAGTTCCTGCAGCTGGCAGCCCAGCAGCAGGTAGCCGTGCACGCCGGCTTCGAGCGCGGCGCGCACCTCGCGCTCGCGGTCGATGGTGGTGACGACCATCACGCGGCAGGTCGGATGCGCGTGCTCGCGGGCCTGCAGCGCCCAGGCGACGCCGCCATTGTAGTCGGCGATGACCACGTCGGCGGCCGCCGGGTCGGCATCGATGCCGTGGACCGAGACGGCGAAGTCCGGTTGCTGGCGCAACGCGCCTGCAAGGCCGAGGGCCAGCAGCGGTGCCTCGTGCATGACGAGCACCTGAAGTCGGTCGGCGGGTTGGTGCATGGGCTTCTCCGGAGCGTTGGGGAACCGGCAGTGTCGTGACGCCATGCTGGCGCCCCGTGTCGAAGCACCCCCGCCAATGTGTCATGTGAAACAAAGCCGCAACGAAGGCATCGGGTCGTGGCCTCGTGCGGTCGGTGGTAGCGTCCGGGGCATGCCGCCATCCGATGTTTCCGACCGCCCGTGCTGGGTCGTGCACTGCGATGGCAGCGCGCATCCGAACCCGGGGCGCATGGGGTGGGGCGCGGTGATGGTGGCGCCGGACGGCAGCCGGCATGTGCTCTCCGAGACGACGCCCGATCACGGCTGCAACAACGAGGCCGAGCTGCGCGCGCTGATGGCCGCGCTGCAGCACCTGGCCGCGCAAGGCGCGACGGCCGCGCGGTTCTACAGCGACAACAGCATCCTGGTCGAGCAGCTGAAAAGCGAGAGCGACGTGCCGCCCGTGGCGCGCCTCGCGCCGCTGTTCGACGAAGCGCGAGCGCTGCTGGCCATGCTGGAACACGGCAGCGTCCACTGGCTGCCTCGGCACCGCAACGCCGAGGCCGATGCGCTGGCCCGCGCCGCACTGGGCCTCGCGCCCAAGCCGGCACCGCGGCGGCACAAGCGGCGGTGATGCGCCCCTAGGCCGGGTGGTACTGGTAGAGCCAGGTCTCCGTGAGCGTCTGTGTGCCGGTCTTGAGGAAGAGCCGCATGTCGACCGGCTCGGTGCCGTCGCCGACATAGTCGAACTGGGCGCGCCAATGGCCGGGCACGCCATTGGGCACCGGCTCGGTGAAGGTGTACGAGAAGCTGCCGCGCGTGGCCGTCAACA
>CALRYR010000434.1:0-4341 GCA_943372425.1 Variovorax sp. YR752
CACGAGGCGGCGCGCACCGGCGGTGAGATGCTGCGCCTGCCCCGGTTGGCGCGCCGCGCGCAGCCCTTGCCGTTGCTGGTGCTGATCGACGTCTCCGGCTCCATGGAACGCTATGCCCGTCTGCTGCTCGCCTTCCTGCATGCGGCCACGCGTCGTGCCGGGCGGCGCGACGTGTTCGCCTTCGGCACGCGCCTGACCGACCTGACGCCGGCCTTCCGCCTCGCCGACACCGACGACATGCTGGCCACCGCCAGCGCAGCCATCGACGACTTCGCCGGTGGCACGCGGTTGGGCGATTCGCTCGCGCAATTGCGGCGCGACCACGCCCGGCGCCTCACCGGCCGCCGCACGCTGGTGCTGGTCATCAGCGACGGCCTGGACACCGGCGAGCCCGCGGTGCTCGACCAGGAACTGCAATGGCTCAAGCGACACTCGCGCCGCTTGCTCTGGCTCAATCCGTTGCTGCGTTTCGAGGGCTACGCTCCCCTTGCGCGCGGTGCGGCCATGCTCCACCGCCATGCGGATGCGATGCTGGCGGTCCACAATCTCAGCGCACTCGGCCAACTGGCCGCGAGCCTGGCGACGCTGATGCGCGCCGGCCGTTGAGCCGCTGCCCCCACGATCACGACTAGAAGGAAGAACACCATGGAAATGCTCGGCAACCGCCGTCTCGGCGTCACGCAGCAACAGGCGTGGGACGCGCTCAACGACCCGGAGACGCTGAAGAAGTGCATCCCCGGCTGCGACAAGTTCGAGCTGACCGGCGACAACCAGTACACGGTGACCGCCGCGGTCAAGGTGGGGCCGGTGTCCGCCAAGTTCGCCGGCAAGGTCACGCTCACCGACATCGCGCCGCCCGATGGCTACAAGCTCAGCTTCGAGGGGCAGGGCGGCGTGGCCGGTTTTGCCAAGGGTGCGTCCAGCGTCACGCTCAAGCCGGTGCCCGACGATGCGAGCGCCTGCGAACTCGACTACACCGTGCAGGCCCAAGTGGGCGGCAAGATCGCGCAGCTCGGCCAGCGGCTGATCGACGGCGCCGCCAAGTCGACCGCCGACGACTTCTTCAAGCGCTTCGACGCCGAGATGCAGCGCCGCTACGGCCCTGCACCGGCCGAGGGCGAGGCGGTCGCGGAAGAGAAGAAGGGCGCGGTCGCCGGCTTCATGCAGAAGATGGGGCTGGGCGGCAAGAAGGACAGTGAGACGAGCTGAGCGTCACATGGAAAACCTCGACGTCATGGTGCTGCGCACCCTGCGCGACTGGCGGCTCGCGGGCCGCCGCGCGCTGCTCACGACCGTGGTGCGGACCTGGGGCTCGTCGCCACGGCCGGTCGGCTCGATCATGGCGCTGGCCGAAGACGGCGCGGTCGTCGGCTCGGTCTCCGGCGGCTGCATCGAGGATGACCTGATCGCGCGCTACAGCCGCCTGCACGGCGCCACCGAGCCGATGCCCGCGGGCGGCGCACCGGCGCTGGTCAAGTACGGCATCACGGCGGACGAGGCGCACCGCTTCGGGCTGCCCTGCGGCGGCACGCTGGAACTGCTGCTGGAATACGACCCCGAGCCGTCGTCGCTCGAAGCCTTGGTCGCGTCGCTGGAGCAGGGACGGTTGATGCAGCGCACCGTGTCGCTCGCCGATGGTCGCGTGACGCTGGCCGAGGCGTCGTCGCCCGCGGCGCTGAGCGTGGACGAGCGCCAGTTGGTCAACACCTTCGGCCCCGAATACCGCATGCTGCTGATCGGCGCGGGCCAACTGGCCGAGTACCTGGCCACCATGGCCAAGTTCAGCGGCTTCGCCGTCACGCTGTGCGACCCGCGCGTGGAATACCGCAGCGCCTGGGCCGTGCCTGGCGTGACCGTGACCACCGAGATGCCCGACGACGCGGTGACCGCCTTCCGGCCCGACCGCCGCAGTTGCGTGGTCGCGCTCACGCACGATCCGAAGCTCGACGATCTGGCGCTGCTCGAAGCCCTGGCGACCGACGCCTTCTACGTCGGCGCCATCGGCTCGCGCCGCAACGCCGAGGCCCGGCGCGAACGCATGGTCGAGCACTTCGACCAGACGGCCGAATCGCTGGCGCGCCTGCGCGGGCCGATCGGCATCTACATCGGCAGCAAGACGCCGCCCGAGATCGCCGTGAGCGTCATGGCGGAGATCCTGGCGGTGAAGAACGCGGTGGCGTTGCCGCGAGAGACCGCCGTGGCGAACGCCAAGACGCTGCACGAAGCGCTGGGCTGACGCACATGGACTGCCGCCCCGGCTGCGGCGCCTGCTGCACCGCGCCCTCCATCAGCAGCGCCATTCCAGGCATGCCGCTGGGCAAGCCGGCCGGTGTGCCGTGCGTCCAGCTGATGGCCGACCAGCGCTGCGCCATCTTCGGCCAGCCGGAGCGCCCAGCCTGCTGTGGCGGGCTGCAGCCCTCGGCGGAGATGTGCGGCGGCACGCGGGGAGAAGCCATGCTGTGGCTCGACCGGCTTGAGGGCGCAACGGCGCCTTGAAGGGCTCGTGAGGATCGAAGTCGGCCTTTCCGAGAAAAACTGCCCGGATGTTCCGTGGGCGAGAGCCGTAAGTCCTTTGCCTTCAGAAGGCGAAGGTTAACAATCTTCTGACACTCTCAGCCGCGCACGACCATGGACGCTCTCTTTCTCCTCCGTTCGATCCGTCAACTGTTCAGCCGGCCTACCCGCGACGCCACACCGGCGCGTCCGGCTTCGCAGTCGGTGGTGGTGCGGCAAGCCGCAGCGCCCCTGCCGGTCGCGGCATCCGTCGCCGCTGCCGTGGTGGCACCGCTGGCCGAACCGCCCCAAGCAGCGATCCGCAAGATGCGAACGCTGGAAGAAGTACGTGCCGACCTGGCCCGCCTGCGCCTGAGCGCCAGCGAGCGCCATGCGCGCAGCTATGCCTGGCGCGACACCAATTTCGCGCCGACCGACTTCATGGAACTGGCCAATAACTGACGCGTCGGCACGCGACCTCAGTCACCCAGATCGGTGGTCGGCGGCACATCGCCGCCCTTCTGCCGCTCGCGGAACAGCGCGGCCCGCATCAGGAAGATGGTGGTGACCGGCGCGGTCAGCGCCACGAACAGCGCGATCAGCACCGCATGCAGGAACAGGTTGTAGCCCTGCACCGAGAAGTAGACGATGGTCGCGATGGTCAGGCACCACACGCCGGCCGTGGCGCCCAGCGTGGGCGCATGGATGCGGTGGAAGAAGGTCGGCAGCCGCACCAGGCCGAAGGAGCCGACGGCGGCGAAGGCCGCGCCGAGCACCGCGAACAGGCCGGTGAGGATTTCGGCCCACAGTGGCAGCGGGCCGATGATGAAGTCGGGGACGATGTTCATGGCCGGGCTCCCGTCATTCGATCACCTCGCCGCGCAGCAGGAATTTCGCCAGCGCGGTCGACCCCACGAAGCCGAACAGCGCGATCAGCATCGCCGCCTCGAAGTAGACGTTGCTCGCATAGTTGATGCCCAGCACCAACATCATCAGCATGCCGTTGATGTAAAGGCAGTCGAGCGCCATCACGCGGTCTTGTGCGGTCGGGCCGATCAGCAGCCGCCACACGGCGCAGAGCATCGCCACGGCCAGCAGGAAGAGGGCGCCTTTGAGGGCCCAGAAGAGGATGGGCGTCATGACTCGAAGATCTCCATCAGCGGGCGCTCGTAGCGCGTGCGGACCATCTCGATGAAGGCGGCTTCGTCCTCCAGGTCGAACACGTGCAGCAGCAGCTTGCTGCGGTCGAGCGAGACCTCGCCCCAGGCGGTGCCGGGCGCCAGGCAGAAGATCATGGCGAGCACGGCCAGCGCGTTCGGGTCGCGCAGGGTCAGCGGAATCTCGACGAAGGCGCTGCGGATGTCCGGCGTGCGACGGGTGAGCAGCGCGCGGCCGACCGTCAGCGCGGAGTGCAGCAGGTCGCGCAGCACCGTGCCCGTGAGACGCAGCGCCACCAGGGGCCGGCGCATGCGCACGGAGGCGGGCCGCAGGCCCTGGGTGATGAGCGGCACGACCACCGCGAGGATGGCGGCGAACACCAGCGTCGCGGCATGCAGCGACTGGTTCAGCAGCAGCCACACGACGAAGAGCGCCAGCGACAGCGGCGGCGACGGAAGGATCTTGCGCATCAGGGCGTGGCTCCCTTGGGTGGCGGGTTGGGCACCTGCTGCGCGCCGGCCACCGCATCGCGGTAGGCCTGGGGCGCGAACAGGCCGTCGGCGGTGGCGCTCGCGTGTTGCATCACCGGGCCGGCCTCCAGGGCGAGTGCGACCGAGGCCGCCAGCAGTGCCGCCACCGGCAGCACTTCCATGGCGCGCAGGCTGGGCATCGCGCTCAGCGGCTGCGTCC
>CALRYR010000435.1:0-4333 GCA_943372425.1 Variovorax sp. YR752
AATTTCTTCGCGAATCTGGGCGAGGTCTGGAACTTTGCCAACAGCGTGCTTCAGCTGAAGGCGCAGAACAGCGCCGAAACCTTGATGCGCTTCAACGTCAACACCTTCTTCGGCCTGGGCGGGCTGATCGACGTTGCCAGCGAGCTGGGCATCGACCGTCACAGCGAGGACTTTGGCCAGACGCTGGGTCGCTACGGCGTGCCGAGCGGACCCTACCTGGTGCTGCCGATCCTCGGCTCGTCGACGCTGCGCGACACGGTGGCCCTGCCGCTCGACATGAAGGGCGATCTGGTCGGCTATGTGGATGACATCCCGGTGCGCAACTCGATGTACGTGCTGCGCGTCGTCGACACCCGCGCCAGCTACCTGCGCGCCGGTCGCCTGATCGGCGACGCGGCGCTCGACAAATATTCCTTTACACGCGACGCCTACCTTCAGCGCCGGCGCAGCGACGTGTACGACGGCAACCCGCCGGACGACGGCGCCGGCGCAGATGCCGGCGGCAATTGAGGCGTTGCGCTTGCATCCGGTTGCAAGCGCTCGTCCCGCGCCTGGAACCCGTTGCGCGCTTTGCCTTCCAACAGGCCTGAGCCTCAGGGCTCCGTCTTTTCGATTTGATCCGAGGAAACTGTCTTGACCATGAACTCCACCGCTACCGTGCAACGCCGCCACATCGGCCGGCTCGCCCTTGCAAGCGCCTTGCTGTTCAGTGCAGCCGCAGTCTTCGTTTCGCCCGCCCGTGCCGCCGACGAGGCGCCCGATGCGCTGGTGCAGCGCATCTCCGGCGACGTGCTGGACACGATCAAGGCCGACAAGTCCATCAAGTCAGGCGACATCGACAAGATCATGCTGCTCGTCGACAGCAAGATCATGCCCAACGTCAACTTCCAGCGCATGACCGCTTCGGCGGTCGGGCCGGCCTGGCGACAGGCCACGCCGGAGCAGAAGAAGCGACTGCAGGAAGAGTTCAAGACGCTGCTGGTGCGAACGTATGCGGGCGCGCTCGACCAGGTGAGCAACCAGACCGTCAGTGTTCGGCCGTTCCGCGGTTCGGCGGACGACAAGGACGTGCTGGTGCGCACCGAGATCCGAGGTGGCGGCGACCCGGTGCAACTGGACTACCGGCTCGAAAAGACGCCGGGCGAAGGCAGCGGCTGGAAGGTCTACAACCTGAATGTGCTGGGCGTCTGGCTGGTCGACACCTACCGCACGCAGTTCGCGCAGCAGATCAACAGCCAGGGCATCGATGGGCTGATCTCGGCACTGGCGGCACGCAACAAGAGCAACAACAAGAGTTGAACCCAGTGCTGGTCCTTCCGCCCAAGCTGACGCACGACGACGCCCCAGCCTGCATGCGCATGCTGCAGCAGGGGTTGGCCGGGCAGCAGGGCTCCGCCGCCGTGGTGGATGCCAGCGCGCTCGAACGTTTCGATTCCTCGGCGCTGGCCGTGTTGCTCGAATGCCGCCGCGAGGCGAGCGCGCTCGGCCGCAGCTTCGCGGTCAAGGGCCTGTCGCCGCGCCTGCGCGAGCTGGCTTCGCTCTACGGTATCGCGGGCCTTTTGCCCGCCGCGCCCTAGAAAAGTGCGGCCGGCCTAGAATCTCGGGCTCCCATGCCCGCGATCTCCTTCCAATCGGTCTGCAAGACCTATCCCGCCTCACGTCAACAACGCGCCCTCGGCAAACCGGGTTTGCGTGCCGTCGATGATGTGAGTTTTCAGATCGAAGAGGGCGAATTTTTCGGCCTGCTCGGGCCGAACGGCGCGGGCAAGACCACCCTCATCAGCATGCTGGCCGGGCTCTCCCGGCCGACCTCCGGCGCCGTCAGCGTGCACGGTTTCGACGTTCAGAAGGACTACGCCGAAGCGCGTCGCCATCTGGGCATCGTGCCGCAGGAACTGGTGTTCGACCCCTTCTTCAATGTCCGGGAGTCGCTGCGCATCCAGTCCGGCTATTTCGGCATCAAGAAGAACGACGCCTGGATCGACGAGTTGCTGCACAGCCTGGGCCTGTCCGACAAGGCGAACGCCAACCTGCGTCAGCTGTCGGGTGGGATGAAGCGCCGCGTGCTGGTGGCGCAGGCGCTGGTGCACAAGCCGCAGGTCATCGTGCTCGACGAGCCCACGGCCGGTGTCGACGTGGAGTTGCGCCAGACGCTGTGGCAGTTCGTCGCCAAGCTCAACAAGCAGGGCAGCACCGTGCTGCTCACCACCCACTATCTCGAGGAAGCGGAAGCCCTGTGCAACCGCATAGCGATGCTCAAGCAAGGCCGCGTGATCGCGCTCGACCGCACCAGCGAACTGCTCAAGTCCGCCGCCAGCAACGTGCTGCGCTTCAAGACCGATGCCGACCTGCCCTGGGCGATCGCGCAGCACGCGCGCATCACCGGGCGCATCGTGCAACTGCCCGCTCAGAACGCGCATGAGGTCGAGCAACTGCTCGGCGCGCTGCGCCAGGCCGGCGTGGCCGTGGAAGACGTCGAGATGCGCAAGGCCGACCTGGAAGACGTGTTCATCGACCTGATGGCGGGCGAGCAGACGCCGCTGGAGGTGGCGCGATGATGATTTCAACCACCGGCTGGCGCACGCTGCTCTACAAGGAAACGCTGCGCTTCTGGAAGGTCGGCTTCCAGACCGTCGGCGCGCCGATCCTGACGGCCGTGCTCTACCTCATGGTCTTCGGCCATGTGCTGGAAGACCACGTGAAGGTCTACGGCACCGTCAGCTATACCGCCTTCCTCATCCCCGGCCTGGTGATGATGAGCGTGCTGCAGAACGCCTTCGCCAACAGCTCGTCCTCGATCATCCAGAGCAAGATCATGGGCAGCCTGGTCTTCGTGCTGCTCACGCCGCTGTCGCACTGGGGCTGGTTCCTGGCCTATGTCGGCTCGTCGATCATCCGCGGGCTGGCCGTGGGCCTGGGCGTGTTCGTGGTGACGATCTTCTTCGCGATGCCGGACTTCGCCGCGCCGCTGTGGATCCTGGTGTTCGCCTTCCTCGGCGCCGCGATGCTTGGCACGCTGGGGTTGATCGCTGGCCTGTGGGCCGAGAAGTTCGACCAGATGGCGATGTTCCAGAACTTCCTGATCATGCCCATGACCTTCCTGTCGGGCGTGTTCTATTCGATCGGCTCGCTGCCACCGTTCTGGCAGGGCGTGAGCCACCTGAATCCGTTCTTCTACATGATCGACGGCTTCCGCTACGGCTTCTTCGGCATCAGCGACACCTCGCCCTGGCTCAGCTTCGGCATCGTGGGCGGTGCCTGGCTGATCGTCAGCGCCGTCGCCGTTCACCTCCTTCGCATCGGCTACAAGATCCGAGGCTGACCCCATGACCGCCGACCAACTCCAAGCCATCATCGAAGCCGGACTGCCCTGCGAGCACATCGCGCTCGAAGGCGACGGGCGCCACTGGTACGCCACCATCGTGTCGGCGGAATTCGACGGCCTGCGCGCCATCCAGCGGCACCAGCGGGTCTACAAGACGCTCGGTGCGAAAATGCATACCGACGAGGTGCATGCGCTGTCGATGAAGACGTACACGCCCGCCGAATGGGCATCGGCACCGCGCTGAGCCCCGCTCCCCCTTCCTGCTGGATTTTTCATGGACAAACTTTTGATTCGCGGCGGGCGCACGCTCGGCGGCGAGGTACTCGTTTCCGGCGCCAAGAACGCCGCGCTGCCCGAACTCTGCGCCGCGCTGCTGACCGACCAGCCGGTGACGCTGCACAACGTGCCCCGCCTGCAGGACGTGTCGACCATGCTCAAGCTGGTGCGCAACATGGGCGTGACGGCCGAACGCGACGACAACGGTACGGTCCGGCTCGACGCGGGTGACCTGAACAATCCCGAGGCGCCCTACGAGCTGGTCAAGACCATGCGTGCGTCGGTGCTGGCGCTCGGCCCGCTGCTGGCGCGCTTCGGCCACGCGAAGGTGTCGCTGCCCGGCGGCTGCGCGATCGGTTCGCGCCCGGTCGACCAGCACATCAAGGGCCTGCAGGCGATGGGCGCCGAGATCGTGGTCGAGCACGGCTACATGCTCGCCAGGCTGCCGGCCGGCCGCACGCGGCTCCAGGGCGCGCGCATCCTGACCGACATGGTGACCGTCACCGGTACCGAGAACTTCCTGATGGCTGCGGCGTTGGCCGAGGGCGAAACGCTGCTCGAGAACGCCGCGCAAGAGCCGGAGATCGTCGACCTGGCCGAGATGCTCATCAAGATGGGCGCGAAGATCGAAGGCCACGGCACCAGCCACATCCGCATCCAGGGCGTCGAAAAGCTGCACGGCTGCGAGCATGCCGTGGTGGCCGACCGCATCGAGGCCGGCACCTTCCTGTG
>CALRYR010000436.1:0-4326 GCA_943372425.1 Variovorax sp. YR752
CGGGCAAGACCAGCACCCTGGCGCACCGCGTGGCCAACCTCCTCGCGCAGGGTGCCGATCCGCAGCGCATTTTGTTGCTCACCTTCTCCCGCCGTGCAGCGCAGGAAATGGCGCGCCGCGCTGGCCAGGTCGCCGCGCACGTGCTCGGCCTGCGCTCCGAGGCGGCACCGGCCTTGCCTTGGGCCGGCACCTTCCACGGTGTCGGTGCGCGGCTGCTGCGCGAGTACGCGGCGCAGATCGGGCTCGACGAGAACTTCACCATCCACGACCGCGGCGACGCGGAAGACCTGATGGGCCTGGTGCGCCACGACCTCGGCTTTTCGGCGACGACGAAGCGCTTCCCCCGCAAGGGCACCTGCGTGTCGATCTACTCGCGCACCGTCAACACCTGTGCACCGCTGGCCGAGGTGCTGGCACACGCCTTCCCTTGGTGTGCCGAATGGGAGAACGAGCTCAAGCGCCTGTTTGCCGCCTACGTCGAGGCCAAGCAGCAGCAGCACGTGCTCGACTACGACGACTTGCTGCTCTACTGGGCTGGCATGGTCGCCGAGCCGGCGCTCGCGGCGCAGCTGGGCGCACGCTTCGACCACGTGCTGGTCGACGAGTACCAGGACACCAACCGGCTGCAGGCCGCGATCCTGCTGGCGCTCAAGCCCGACGGGCGCGGGCTCACGGTGGTGGGCGATGACGCGCAGTCGATCTATTCCTTCCGCGGCGCGACGGTGCGCAACATCCTCGACTTTCCGGCGCAGTTCGCCGAGCCGGCGCGCGTCGTGGCGCTGGAGCGCAACTACCGCTCGACGCAGCCGATCCTCGACGTGTCGAACGCGGTCATCGCCGCCGCGGCCGAGCGGCACGCCAAGACGCTGTGGACCGACAAGCCGTCCGCCGGCCGGCCGCAGCTGGTGCTGGTGCCCGACGAGGCGCAGCAGGCGCAGTGGGTGGCCGACCGCGTGCTCGCGCATCGTGAGGGCGGGCTGGCGCTCAAGTCGCAGGCAGTGCTGTTCCGCACCTCGTACCACAGCGCTGCGCTCGAACTCGAGCTGGCGCGCCGCAACATCCCCTTCGTCAAGTACGGTGGCTTGAAGTTTCTCGAAGCCTCGCACGTGAAGGATCTGCTGGCGGTGCTGCGCTTCGCGCAGAACCCGCGCGGACGCATGGCCGGCTTCCGGGTGACGCAGCTCATCCCCGGCATCGGCCCGGCCACGGCCACCCGGCTGCTCGATGCGATGGACACGGCCGCCGATCCGGCTGCGGCGGTGCAGGACTTCGTGCCGCCAGCGTCGGCGCAGGTCGAGTGGGCGCGCTTCGCCGACACCTATGCTGCGCTGCGCGCACCGGCGCTCGCGTGGCCCGCCGACATGGGGCTGGCCCTCGACTGGTACATCCCTCACCTGGAGCGGCTGCATGACGACGCCGGCGTGCGCCGCGGCGATGTGGAACAGCTCGCCCGCCTGGCCGCCGGCTATGCGTCGCGGGAGCGCTTCCTGACCGAGCTCACGCTCGACCCGCCCGAGGCGACCAGCGATCGCGCCGGGCCGCCCTTGCTCGACGAGGACTACCTCATCCTCTCGACCATCCATTCGGCCAAGGGCCAGGAATGGACCTCGGTGCATGTACTGAACGTCGTCGACGGCTGCCTGCCGGCCGACGTGGCGCAGGGCGCGCAGGAACTGGAGGAGGAGCGCCGCCTGCTCTACGTCGCCATGACGCGCGCCAAGGACCATCTCCATCTGCTGGTGCCGCAGCGCTTCTACGTGACGCAGCAGTCGGCGCGCGGCGACCGGCACCTGTACGCCGGTCGGAGCCGCTTCATCACCGAGGCGGATGCCGCCCGTTTCGAGCGCTGCACCTGGCCGCTGCCGCCCGTTCAGGCACCCCATGTGCCGGCACCGGCCGCGGCCATCGACCTGCTCGCGCGGATGCGCGCGGCCTGGCGCTGACCGTCACTTGGCCATTGACATGCCGGGGTCGGCAGGAGGGCTGCTCGACAGGCGGTCTTTGGTGTTCATGGCTCCGGAAGCTCTGGTGCTTCCTCAGGAGATTGCTATGCAATCGGTAGCGACGCAGGGCCGGTGTCGAAAGAAGTGGAAGCGGATGTGACAGGGGCATTGCAATCCACCAGCCCCTTGGGCATAGTGAACCGACCTTCTTCTCTTTCGTCCAAATCCCGCACCGATTTCCCCGCTCACGCCCCAATCCCGGAGCGCTGGGCATTTTCCCAACCGTCAATCTGGAGGTCATTCATGAATTTGACGATCAGCGGTCATCACCTCGACGTTTCGCCTGCCCTGCGCAGCTACGTCACCACCAAGTTGGACCGGATCACCCGGCACTTCGATCAGGTGGTCGATGTCAAGGTGATCCTTACGGTGGAAAAGCAGAAGGAGAAGGAGCGGCGCCAGAAGGCCGAATGCAACATCCACGTGAAGGGCAGCGACATGTTCGCGGAATCCAGCCACGCTGATCTCTACGCCGCCGTCGACGAGCTGGTCGACAAGCTCGACCGCCAGGTGGTGCGTCACAAAGACCGCCTGCAGGACCACCATCACGCCGCACCCAAACGCCTGATGTGATCGGCTTCGGGCAAACACTCTTGCGGGCCACCTCCGGGTGGCCCTTTGCTTTTTACGGTGGGGGTGCATAATCGCCCCCGCTCCGCCCCCCACACATGAATCGCCTCGCGTCCATCCTGCCGCCCGCTCAAGTCCTCGTGAGCGTCGACGCCACGAGCAAGAAACGTGCTTTCGAAGAAGCCGGCTTGCTGTTCGAGAACCTGCACGGTCTCGGCCGGGCGCTCATCACCGACAGCCTGTTCGCGCGCGAACGCCTGGGTTCGACCGGCCTGGGCCACGGCGTGGCGATCCCGCATGGCCGCATCAAGGGGCTGAAGTCGCCGATGGCTGCGGTGTTCCAGCTGGCGCAGGCCATCGGCTTCGACGCGCCGGACGAGCAACCGGTGGTGCTGCTGATCTTCCTGCTGGTGCCCGAAGCCGCCACGCAGAAGCACCTGGAAATCCTCTCGGAAATCGCCGAGCTGCTCAGCGACGCCAGCCTGCGCGAGCAGATCAAGTCGAGCACCGACGCGGGCGCGCTGCACGCCCTCATCGCCGGCTGGCAATCCGCCCAGATCGCCTGATCCTCGCCGTGGGCCGCGCATGAAGCCGACGGTCATCAGCGCGGACGCGATGTTCGAGGAGTTCCGCGGGACGCTCCGCTGGGAGTGGCTCGCCGGGCTCGGCGCCTCCGAGCGGCAGTTCGACGCCGAAGTCATCAGCCTGGCGCAGTCCGCCGCCGATCTGGTCGGCTACCTGAACTACATCCACCCGTACCGCGTCCAGATCCTGGGCGCGCGCGAGATCGCCTACCTGACGCGCGGGACCGCCGAGGACTGCGCGCGCCGCATCGCCCGCATCGTCACGCTCGAGCCGCCGATGCTGGTGCTCGCCGACGGGCAGGCCGCGCCGGACGAACTGCTGTCGATCTGCGAACGGGCGCAGCTGCCGCTCTTCGCCACGCGCGAAGGTTCGGCCTACGTCATCGACCTGCTGCGCGCCTACCTGTCGAAGCACTTCGCCGAACGCACCTCGATGCATGGCGTATTCATGGACATCCTGGGCCTGGGCGTGATGATCACCGGCGAGTCCGGCCTGGGCAAGAGCGAGCTGGGCCTGGAGCTGATTTCGCGCGGCAACGGGCTGGTGGCCGACGATGCGGTCGACCTCTTCCGCATCAACCAGAACACCATCGAAGGCAAGTGCCCCGAACTGCTGCAGAACCTGCTGGAGGTGCGCGGCATCGGCCTGCTCGACATCCGCGCCATCTTCGGCGAGACGGCGGTGCGCCGGAAGATGCGACTGAAGCTGATCGTGCACCTCGTGCGCCGCGACAGCTTCGAGCGCGACTACGAGCGCATGCCGGCCGCGCCGCTCACCCAGGACGTGCTGGGCATTCCGGTGCGCAAGGTCATCATCCAGGTGGTGGCCGGCCGCAACATTGCGGTGCTGGTGGAAGCAGCGGTGCGCAATTCGATCCTGCAGTTGCGCGGCATCGACACGTATGCCGACTTCGTGGCGCGGCACCACAAGGCGATGGAAGCCGGCAGCGCGGACTGATTGGTTGGCTTACCGCCGGCTGGCGCAGTCGCCGCAGAGGCCGTACAGCGACATGGCGTGGTCCTGCAGGATCCAGCCCTTGTCCTTGGCGATCATCTGCTGGCGGCGTTCGATCTCGGCGTCGTAGAACTCCTCGACCTTGCCGCACGAGGTGCAGATCAGGTGGTCGTGGTGCGTGCCTTCGTTGAGTTCGTAGACCGCCTTGCCGCTT
>CALRYR010000437.1:0-4321 GCA_943372425.1 Variovorax sp. YR752
CCAGCCAGGCAGCGATACGTTCGGCGGCAGCCTCGGGTGCGGCCAGGTCGAAGGACCATTGCAGCAGCGTGGCGCCGCTGGCCTTCGCCTTGGCGGCGAGTGCATCGTCGGTCTTGCGCGAGATGCACACGAGCGTGTGCCCGGCGTCGAGCAGTTGCTCGGCCATGGCGCGGCCCATGCCGCGGGAGGCGCCGGTGAGGAGGGTGAGATGTGTTGCGCTCATTGTTTGAAGTCCTGAGAGGAAGAAGAGGAAGACGGGGGATTCGGTGCGAGCGCGCTGCTGCGCAGGGCCGCGAGGTCGAGCACGCGCAGGCCACCGTACTCGACCTGGATCATGCCCTGTGCTTCGAGCGTGCGCAGCGCCTCGTTCACGCGCTGGCGCGACAGGCCGATGAGGTAGGCCAGTTCCTGCTGCGTGATGCGCAACAGCTCGCCCACGCCCGGGTACAGCACGGGGTTGAACAGGGCCGCCAGGTTGCGCGCCACGCGCACGTCGGGGTTGTTCTGCCGGTCGGCCTCGCGCGCTGCGATGAACTGGCCGAGCCGCTCGTTGAGCTGGTTCATCACGAAGCGGTTGAAGCCGATGGAATGGTCGAGCAGCCAGTGGAAGTCGTCGATCGGCAGCCCCGCCACCACGCTGCGGCGCAGCGCCTGGATGTTGTAGCGGTAGGGCTCGCGCTTCATGGCCGTGCCTTCGCCGAACCAGCCGCCGGGCGGCAGGCCGCTGTAGGTCATCGAGGTGCCGTCGGCGTTGTCGTTGCTCATCTTGAGCAGGCCTTCGACCACGCCGAACCAGTACGTCGGCGAGCCGCCGATGCGGCAGACCAGGTCGCCCGGCTCCGCTTCGCCGACCACCAGCGCGGCCTCCGTGCGGCGGCGCTCGGTCGTGCTCAGGGCGTCGAGCCAGGGGATGTTGCGCAGTTCGTCCGGCCGCGCGGCGCGCGCGCGGTCACGGATGGCATTGCGCCCGCGGTCGGCATGAGCCATCGGGAAAGTCCGGGGAGTGGTGACCCTAGGATTGTCGTTGGAACGACAAGCTGGCGTCAAAGTGAAGCCTACAGTCCGCCCATCGTGAACACTCGCACACCGGTCCCCCCTGCCGCCGACACCTTCCCTCGCCTGCTGCTCGCGCATGCCGCGCAGCAGCCCGACGCGCCGGCGGTGCGCGAGAAAGACCTCGGCATCTGGCAGACGTGGACTTGGGGCGACACGGCGCAGGCCGTGCGCGAGATGGCCTGTGGTCTGGCGAGCCTGGGTTTCCAACCCTTCGACAACCTGGCCATCGTCGGCGCCAACCGGCCGCACCTGTACATGGCAGTGATCGCCGCACAGAGCCTGCGCGGCGTGCCGGTGCCGCTCTACCAGGATGCGGTCGCGGCCGAGATGGTCTTCATGCTCAACGACGCATCGATCGAGTTCGTGATCGCCGAAGACCAGGAGCAGGTCGACAAGCTGCTCGAGTGCCGCGAGCTGCAGTTGGCGCAAGGCGAGGGCCAGGCCCACGCCATCCGCCACATCATCTACGACGACCCGCGCGGCCTGCGCCACTACACGCAGCCGGGGCTGATGAGCTTCGAGCAGTTGCGCGAACGCGGGCGCGCTTTCGAGGTCGAGAACCGCCGCTTCTACGACGCGGCGGTGGCCAGCGGCGTGAGCAGCGATGTCGGCGTGATCCTCTACACCTCCGGCACCACCGGCCGGCCCAAGGGCGTGTGCCAGACGCATGCGAGCTTCATCGCGGCGGGCCATGGCGGCGTGGTCACCGACCGGCTCGGGCCGGGCGACAACATCATGAGCTACCTGCCGATGGCGTGGGTGGGTGACCACCTGTTCTCGGTGGCGCAGTGGCTGGTCGGCGGCTTCACGCTCAACTGCCCCGAGTCGGCCGCGACGGTGATGAACGACATGCGCGAGATCGGGCCGAGCTACTACTTCGGCCCGCCGCGCACCTTCGAAGGCTTGCTGACCGCCGTGTCGATCCGCATGGAGGACGCGGCTGCGCCCAAGCGCTGGCTCTACGCCAAGTGCATGGCGCTGGCGCAACGCGTCGGCGCCGACATCCTGAACGGCGCGCCGGTGAGCGCCCTCGACCGTTTCAAGTACGCGCTGGGCGACCTGCTGGTGTACGGGCCGCTGCGCAACGTGCTGGGCATGAGCCGCATCCGCGTGGCGTACACGGCGGGCGCGGCCATCGGGCCGGACCTGTTCCGCTTCTACCGCTCGATCGGCGTCAACCTCAAGCAGTTCTACGGCCAGACCGAGACCTGCGCCTACGTCTGCCTGCAGCAGGACGGCAAGGTCAAGCTGCAGACCGTCGGCACCGCTGCGCCGGGCATGGAGCTGCGCATCGCCGACAACGGCGAGGTGCTGGTGCGCGGCGTGTCGGTGCTCAAGGAGTACTACAAGCGCCCCGACGCGACGGCCGAAGTGCTCGATGCCGACGGCTACTTCCACACCGGCGACGCCGGCGTGCTCGACAGCGAAGGCCACCTGCGCATCATCGACCGCGCCAAGGACGTCGGCCGCCTGCACGGCGGCGCGATGTTCGCGCCCAACTACATCGAGAATAAGCTGAAGTTCTTCCCGCAGATCAAGGAAGCCGTGTGCTTCGGCGATGCGCGCGACCAGGTCTGCGCCTTCATCAACATCGACTACGAAGCGGTCGGCAACTGGGCCGAGCGGCGCGGGCTCGCCTACGGTGGCTACGTCGACCTGGCCGGCAAGCCGGAGGTGCTGACGCTGATCGCCGACTGCGTGCAGAAGGTGAACGCCGACCTGGCCGCCGAAGTCGGCATGGCCGACACGCAGATCGCGCGCTTCCTGGTGCTGCACAAGGAACTCGATCCCGACGACGACGAGATGACGCGCACACGCAAGGTGCGGCGCGGCTTCGTCGCGCAGAAGTACGCGGTGCTGGTCGATGCGCTGTACGACGGCAAGGCCGAGCAGTTCATCGAGACACAGGTGAAGTTCGAGGACGGCCGCACCGGCTCGGTCAGCGCGACGCTGCCGATCGTCGATGCCAAGCGATATCCCGAAGTGAAGGCCGCCGCATGAGCGACAGAAAAACAGGTGATGTCATTCTCGACATCCAGAACATCTCGCTGAGCTTCGGCGGCGTGAAGGCGCTGACGGACATCAGCTTCGACGTGCGCGAGCACGAGGTGCGCGCCATCATCGGCCCCAACGGCGCAGGCAAGAGCTCGATGCTCAACTGCATCAACGGCGTGTACCAGCCGCAGCAGGGCTCCATCACCTTCCGCGGCCAGGTCTTCAAGCACATGAACTCGCGCCAGGTCGCGCAGATGGGCGTGGCGCGCACCTTCCAGAACCTGGCGCTCTTCAAGGGCATGAGCGCGCTCGACAACATCATGACGGGCCGCAACCTGCAGATGAAGAGCGGCCTGCTGGCGCAGGCCTTCCGCAACCCCTTCGGCTGGGGCTCCGCCGAGCGCGAGGAGCTGCAGCAGCGCGAGTTCGTCGAACGCATCATCGACTTCCTCGAGATCCAGGCCTTTCGCAAGACGCCGGTCGGCCAGTTGCCCTACGGCCTGCAGAAACGCGTCGACCTCGGCCGCGCGCTGGCGATGGAACCGCAGGTGCTGCTGCTCGACGAGCCGATGGCCGGCATGAACGTGGAAGAGAAGCAGGACATGAGCCGCTTCATCCTCGACGTGAACGACGAGTTCGGCACGACCATCGTGCTGATCGAGCACGACATGGGCGTGGTGATGGACATCTCCGACCGCGTGGTGGTGCTCGACTACGGCAAGAAGATCGGCGACGGCACGCCCGACGAAGTGCGCAACAACGAAGACGTGATCCGGGCATACCTCGGGGTGGAACACTAGCCATGGGATTCTTTCTCGAGACCCTGTTCGGCGGCCTGATGGTCGGCATGCTGTACGCGCTCGTCGCGCTCGGCTTCGTGCTGATCTTCAAGGCGTCCGGCGTCTTCAACTTCGCACAGGGCGCGATGGTGCTGTTCGCGGCGCTGGCGATGGCGCGCTTCTCGGAATGGTTCCCGCAGTGGTTCCATTTCGACAACAAGCTGTTGGCGAATGTGCTCGGCTTCGTCGCCGCCGCGCTGTGCATGGTGGCGGTGGCCTGGGCGGTCGAGCGCTTCGCGCTGCGGCGGCTGGTCAACCAGGAAGGCATCACGCTGCTGATGGCCACGCTGGGCATTGCCAACGTGCTCGACGGCGGCGGGCAACTGATCTTCGGCAGTGCCACCTACAAGATCGACATCGGCATGCCGAAGGACCCGATGCTGGTGCTGGAGAATGTCTTCGAGGGCGGTCTGCTGCTCAACAAGGAAGAC
>CALRYR010000438.1:0-4290 GCA_943372425.1 Variovorax sp. YR752
CTCGGGAAAGGGTTGTTGGGGGTGCGTGCGCCGATGTGCCAAAACGCTTCTATTTCTCGTGTCTCAGGGGAGATGTAGCGGGTGCACATGGACCACATGCTACGGGCTGCAGCCATTCAGCGGCAGCCTGGGCGGGCGAAAGCGCAAGAAGGTGTGAGTCGTTCGACAGGTCCGTCGCCAACTCCTCCAGTACGTCCGGATCGACCGTGCGCCAGTGCTGCTGCAGCCGGTGCGCACAGGCCGCGATCCAGATTTCAGCGGTGGTGTCGTTCATGGCGTCATCCTAGCTATATACTGGATGCATGTACAGTATTCCGCCTTTTGCCGCCGAGGTCGCAGTGGAGCCTGTGGTGCTCCCGTTGCCTGTGGTCGAAGGCAAGCTGCGCGCCGGATTTCCATCTCCTGCAGACGACTTCGCCATTCGGCGCCAAGACCTCAACGACCTGCTGATCACCCATCCGCTGGCCACCTTCTACTGGCAGGTCAGCGGCCAGTCGATGGTCGAAGCCGGCATCGGCGACGGCGACCTGCTGGTGGTGAATCGGGCCATCACCCCGATGCACCGTCACATCGTCGTGGCCCAGGTCGATGGCGACTTCACAGTCAAGTACCTGTACAAGCGCAGCGGCCGCATCAAGCTCACCACAGCCAATCCCACTTTCCCCGAGATCACCTTCAAGGAAGGCCAACAGCTGATCATCTGCGGCGTCGTCACCGCCGCCATCAAGCGGTTCGTGAAATAGCAGGTCCACGGATACGCCATGTACGTGCTGATCGACGGCAACAACTTCTATGTGAGCTGCGAGCGCGTGTTTCGCCCAAGCCTGCAGGGCCGACCGGTCATCGTCCTGAGCAACAACGATGGTTGCGCCATCGCCCGCAGCAATGAAGCCAAGGCACTCGGCATTGCGATGGGGGCGCCCTGGTTCCAGATCCGCCAGTCCTTGCCCGACGCGGGGGTGGTCGCCCTGAGTGCCAACTTCACGCTCTACGGCGACATGAGCAACCGGATGATGGCGATCGCCGCCGGTCTCGGGCCGGGCCAGGAGATCTACAGCATCGATGAATCCTTCATCGACATGAGCACCATGCGCGGTGATCTGGTGGCACGCAGCCACCGGGTGCGCGAGCGCATCCTGCAGTGGACCGGCATCCCCACGGGCATCGGCATCGGCGCCACCAAGACCCTCGCCAAGCTGGCCAACCACGTGGCCAAGACCGCCGACCGCAAGCCCGGCAGCTACCCGATTGAGTTTGCCCGCGTGTGCAACCTCAGCGCACTCCCGCCCAGCGATCTGGAGGCCGTGTTTGCTGCCACGGCGCTGGGCGAGGTCTGGGGCATTGGAAGACGCATCGGTGCGCAGTTGCAGGAAGCCGGGCTCAAGAGCGTGCTGGATGTTGTGCGGCTCGATCCGGCCATGGTGCGAGGGCGCTGGTCGGTGGTACTGGAGCGCACGGTGCGAGAACTGCAGGGCCAGCAGTGCGTCGGCTTCGAGGACGAAGCACCGGCCAAGAAGGAAATCGCCAGCACTCGAAGCTTCGGGCAGCCGGTGACCCAGCTGGCCGACCTCATCGAAGCGGTCAGCCAGTTCGCCAGCCGCGCTGCGGAGAAGCTGCGTAAGCAAGACAGCCGTGCCGGCCAGGTGCTGTGCTTCATCCGCACCAGTCCCTTCCGGCGCGACGACAAGCAGTATTCGCGCTCAGTGACTGTTCCGCTGCGAAGACCAACTTCTGATACGGCGGCCTTGGTACAGGCGGCGGTTCACGGGGCCAAGGCCATCTTCAGGCCCGGCTTCAACTACGCCAAGGCCGGCGTGATGCTGCTCGACCTGCAGGATGCCTCGGTGGAGCAGCACGAGCTGGCACTCGATGAAGGGCCACCGGATCGCAGTGCGCTCATGGAGACGATGGACCGGCTCAACGAACGGTATGGGCGGGGATCGATTGCACTGGCTAGCACGGGGAAATCGAACGGGCAGCGGACCTGGACGATGAAGCAGTCGTTGAAGACGCCGGAGTACACGACGCGGTGGGCGGATGTGCCGAGGGTGTTGGCTTAAGTTCGGATTCGCGGTGAAGCAAAGGACCGCTTCGCAGCGATTGCTGCCGGCGACCGTCGGCCGATCAGTGTCTGCTCTAGGCGGGGTAGCTGCCGTTTGCTGACGGCTGACGGCTTATTTCGGATGAACACCCCTACTGTGCGGCGTCGCCCACATCAACGTTCCTGACGTCGCCATTGCTGCCGGCGAGTGCGATGCTCCCTGCACCAGCTGCCCCAGGTGATGTAAATGTCGGGCAGGGTATGTTGCAAGTACGACCTCTTCATGACTTGCCGAGTTGATGTTTGCCTTGTGATCTGAAAGCAGCCTCAACCGCATGCCGCGCCGTTTTACTTTTTCCAGTCCATTTCGCTATAATTTTTCGACGGAGATGGCATTCCTTCCGTGAACCGCCCTGGCATCGCCCGGGGCTAATGATGCCTACAGACACCTGATCACATTACAGGGCTGTAGGCGTTCGCGCTCAGATTCTTTGCTTGGTCAGGCCGATTGATTCGTTTCCTTGACCCGCATGAGCCGATTTAGACGACCTGAACAATTCGACCTGCTGCCGTACATCGGCAAGTGGCTCGTGATTGCCTCCGTTGTGGCCTTCCTGGCCGGCAGCGCTTCCGCACTTTTCCTCTTCGCCCTCGACCGCGCCACGGCTTGGCGCGAAGCGCATCGTTGGATCATCTGGCTGTTGCCCCTCGCCGGTGGCGCCGTCGGCTGGGTGTACTTCAAGCTCGGCAAGCAGGTCGAGGCCGGCAACAACCTGCTGATCGACGAGATCCACGACCCGAAGAAGGTCGTGCCGCTGCGCATGGTCCCGCTCGTCCTGGGCGGCACCGTCATGTCACATCTCTTCGGCGCGTCCGTGGGTCGCGAGGGGACGGCGGTGCAGATGGGCGGCGCACTGGCGGACCAGCTCACGCACGTCTTTCGAATGCAGCCTGCCGATCGCCGCATCCTGCTGATGGCGGGCATCAGCGCTGGCTTCGCCTCCGTGTTCGGGACCCCGCTGGCGGGGGCACTCTTCGGCCTCGAGGTGCTGGCCATAGGCCGGATGCGCTACGACGCCCTATTTCCCTGCATGGTCGCTGGCATCGTGGCCGATCAGGTCGGCATGGCCTGGGGCGTGCACCACATGCACTACGCGATCGGAGAGGTGGTCGCGGTTACGCCTTGGAGCGTCGGAGCCGTCGTGATCGCTGGTGTGATTTTCGGTCTCGTCGGCCTCGTGTTTGCGACCGCGACGCACCAGCTCGGAGGGCTTGTCAAGCGATGGATCTTTTATCCGCCGCTGCGCCCGATGTTGGGCGGCATCGTGATCGCGCTCGCCCTCTGGGCTCTCGGCAGAGCGGGCTTCGATGCGCATCGCTACATCGGGCTGGGCATTCCTAGCATCGTCAACGCCTTCCAGGAACCTTCGGCGCCGTGGGATTTTTTTGGCAAGCTGGCCTTCACCGTCACCTCGCTCGGCACAGGCTTCAAGGGCGGCGAGGTCACGCCGCTGTTCTACATCGGCGCGACCTTGGGCAACGTCCTGGCGCCCATGCTGCAGCTGCCCTTCGCCATGCTCGCCGGCATCGGCTTTGTGGCCGTGTTCGCGGGCGCGGCCAACACGCCACTGGCCACCATCGTCATGGCAATCGAACTGTTTGGGCCGCAGATCGGACCGCTCGCAGCCATCGGCTGCATCACCAGCTACCTCTGCTCCGGCCACACCGGCATCTACCACTCGCAGCGCGTCGGCCACATCAAACACCATGGCGGTCCCCCAGAGGAACTGCGTATCGCCGATGTCCCGCAATTCCGTAAAAAGCAGCAGACCCAGCACGTCTCCGCAACCAGAGATGACCGCTCATGAGTCGCGCTGAAAACTATCCGTCGACGGTGATGGCACTGCAGCTGTATTTCCCAGCCGGCAGCCATGCGAACCCAACCCGTATCTGGTATCACCTGAGCGTTCCAGGGTTTGCGCAGCAACTGTTGGTCTCGGCAAAGCGCGCGCACCTGCAGTCGGCGCTGCTCTACCACGTCACATCGGACCACCTCAAACGAGAGCGCGTGACACATCACCAGATCGACGGCTCCCACATGCTGCATCCGCAGTGCCTGGAGCTGATCGACACCGAAATGCAGCTACGGGCGTTCATCTGCCACGCGCAGCGCGTCCGCCCCGGCAAGCATCGCCAATCCTTGCCCAAAAACCCTCGGCAGGCGGACATCGCTCAGTTCCGGCGCAAGC
>CALRYR010000439.1:0-4288 GCA_943372425.1 Variovorax sp. YR752
GGCAAGCTGGAAGTCTGGCGCGATGCGAAGTCGGTGTTCAGCGCCAGCCTGCACGACCTGCACCAGGTCTGGGACTCGGTCAGCTGGAAGATCGCCCGCGAGCGCGACAACCCGGCCTGCGCCGACGCCGAACACGCATCAGCCGGCGTGCCTCAGGACCCGGGCGCGCATGTGTCGCTCGCCGCGGGCGCTGTCGACGCCTCGATCAACGCACCGTTCCTCAACCTGGCCGCGCGCCCCAAGGTCGCGATCCTGCGCGAGCAGGGCGTTAACTCGCACGTCGAGATGGCCTACGCCTTCACCGATGCCGGCTTCGAGGCGCACGACGTCCACATGACCGACCTGCAGACTGGCCGCGCCGACCTGGCCCACTTCAAGGGCGTGGTCGCTTGCGGCGGCTTCAGCTACGGCGACACGCTGGGGGCAGGCATCGGCTGGGCGCGCAGCATCACCTTCAACCCCAAACTGTCGGACCAGTTCCAGGCCTTCTTCGGCCGCGCCGACACCTTCGGGCTCGGCGTTTGCAACGGTTGCCAGATGTTCGCCGAACTCGCCGAGATCATTCCCGGCGCCGAGGCCTGGCCGCGATTCACCACCAACCAGAGCGAGCGCTTCGAGGCGCGGCTGTCGATGGTCGAGGTGCTCGAATCGCCGAGCATCTTCTTCGGCGGCCTGGCCGGCAGCCGCCTGCCGATCGCGGTGGCGCACGGCGAGGGCTACGCCAACTTCAAGCACCGAGGCGACGCCACGAAGGCCATCGCGGCCATGCGCTATGTCGACAACCACGGCCAGCCGACCGAGCAATACCCGTTCAACCCGAACGGCAGCGCGGGCGGCCTGACCTCGGTCACGACGGCCGATGGCCGCTTCACGGCGGTGATGCCGCACCCGGAGCGCGTGTTCCGCAACATCCAGATGAGCTGGACCGCGGGCGACAAGAGCGACTTCAGCCCCTGGATGCAGATCTGGCGCAACGCGCGCAAGTGGGTGGGCTGAGGCGGCCCAGGTTTTCTCTGGTTTCGTGTGCGCTGGCGCACCTCTTTCGGTGACTCGAAGGGGTGCCGGCGATGCGTGTGTTCGATGATCGGGCCATGCTGAATCGTCGTGACTTCGTGGGTGCCCTGGGTGCCGTCCTTCCGCTGGCCGATGCGCTGGCGGCCGAGCCCTTTCGCGCGCTGAAGAAGTCACCCCGCATGCCGGTGCTCTTCCTTGGCCACGGCAGTCCGATGAACGCCATCGGCGACAACGCCTATCGGCGCAGCTGGCAGGCGCTGGGTGCCGAGTTCGGCGCGAAGTACCCGACACCGCAATTGATCCTGTGCGTGTCTGCGCACTGGCTCACGCGCGGCGGGTGGTTCCTCACCGGCATGGCAAAGCCGAAGACCATCCACGACTTCGGCGGCTTTCCGCAGGAACTGTTCGACCAGCAGTTCCCTGCGCCCGGCGCACCCGCCGCGGTGGCGGAGATCGCCCAGGCGGTGCGCCAGCCGATGAGCGGCGCGGCGCTCGGCATCGACCAGGAGGAATGGGGCTTCGACCATGGCACCTGGTCGGTGCTCAAGCCGATGTTCCCGAAGGCGCAGGTCCCGGTGGTGCAGCTCGGCATGGACTACAGCCGCTCTCCGTCAGAGCACGCGATGCTTGGCCAGCAACTCAAGGCGCTGCGCGAACGCGGCGTGCTGATCGTCGGCAGTGGCAACCTGGTGCACAACCTGCGCGTGACGCGTCGTGGCACCGCGCCGAACCAGGCCTATGAGTGGGCGCACGAGTTCGACCGCGTGGTGACGGCACAGATCGAGAAGGGCGACATCGCCGCACTGCCGCGCTTCCAGTCCTTGGGCGCGCTGGCGCAGCAGGCCCACCCGACGCATGAGCACTACCTGCCGCTGCTCTACGCGGGCGGCGCTGTCGATGCCGGCAAGGAAGCGCCGCGCTTTTTCAACGCCGATTTCCAGTCGGCGTCGATCTCGATGCGCTCGGTGGTCTGGGGATGAAAAAAGCGGCCCGCAGGCCGCTCTTCCGATTCGCTTGAAAGCAGGGCGGTTACTCGACCTTCGCCTTCGCGCGCAGTTCTTCCTGGTACTTCTGCAGGCGCTGCTGCTGCAGCTGCTGCGTGACCTGCGGCTTCACTTCTTCCAGCTTCGGCAGCTGTGCCTGGCGGATGTCATCGACGCGAATGATGTGGTAGCCGAACTGCGACTTCACCGGTGCCGGGGTGGTCTCGCCCTTGTTGAGCTTGATCATGGCTTCGGAAAACTCGGGCACGAAGCTCGCCGGGTTGGCCCAGTCGAGGTCGCCGCCGTTGGCGCCCGATCCCGGGTCCTTGCTCTGCTTCTTGGCGAGGTCTTCGAACTTCGCGCCCTTCTTCAGGTCGGCCAGGATCTTCTTGGCCTGGTCCTCGGTCTCGACCAGGATGTGGCGCGCCTTGTATTCCTTGCCACCGTTGGCCGTGACGAACTTGTCGTACTCGGCCTGCACGTCGGCGTCGGTCACCGGGTGGGTCTTGCGGTAGTTCTCGAACAGCGTGCGGATCAGGATCGCCTGGCGCGCGAGTTCGAGCTGGTTGCGGTAGTCGTCGCTGGCGTCGAGGCCCTGCTTCTGGGCTTCCTGCATGAAGACTTCGCGCGCGATGACTTCCTCGCGCAGTTGCGGTTCCATCTCGGGGGTGACGGGGCGGCCGGCACCGGCGAGTTGCTGGGCCAGCACGTCCATGCGGGCCTTCGGCACGGCCTTGCCGTTGACGATGGCGACGTTCTGCGCGAAGGCGCCGACGGAGGCGGCGCTCAGCACGGCGGCGGCGGCCAGGGTCTTCAGGGTGTGTTGCTTCATGGGAGGGATGGGGTCCGAAGGACTCGCAGGGTGATGGCGCGAAGAGCGCGGGGGTGAAAGACGAGGTCGCGTGCCGCCGTGGGATCGGGGAGGGTGCTCAACTGCAGGGGACGGATGAACGGCGGACTCAGCGCGTTTCGATGGCGATGGCGTGGACGCCTTCGGCGATGAAAAAGTGCAGCGCATCATACACAAGCCGATGCCGCGCCACGCGCGACTGGCCCTCGAACAGCGGCGAGGCGACGCGCACCCGGAAGTGCGTGCCGTATCCCTCGGCGCCCGCGCCCGCGCCCGCATGGCCCGCGTGGGCGGCGCTTTCGTCGATCACCTCGAGCGCGCTGGGCTGCAGCTTTTCGCGCAGCGTGGCTTCGAGGTCGGCGGCGGTGTAGAGCCTCATGCCGCGGGCGTGTCTTCGGACTTCAGGTGCGGCGAGATGTACAGCCCCTGCGCGATCAGGAAGACGATCGGGAAGGCGTAGCCCCACAGCTTGAAGTTGACCCATGCCTCGGTGCTGAAATACAGCGCGACATAGGCGTTGATGGCCGACATGAAGAGGCAGTAGCCGATCCACGCGATGGTCAGGTGCGTCCAGATGCGCGGCGGTAACTGCAGCTGTGCGCCCAGCATGACCTGCAGAAAGTTCTTTCGGAAGCCCCACAGCGCGACGGCCAGCGCGATCGCCATGGCGCCGTACAGCACCGTCGGCTTCCACTTGATGAAGCGGTCGTCGTGCAGCACCAGCGTGAGCGTGCCGAACAGCAGGATCAGCGCCAGCGTCGCCTTCTGCATGGTGGGCAGCTTGCGGTCGATGGCATAGATGATCACCGACTGCAGCACGGTGGCGCCCATCAGCACGGCGGTGGCCATGTAGATGTCGCCGAGCTTGTACGCGCCGAAGAACAGCAGGATGGGAAAGAAGTCGAGGATCAGTTTCATGCGGGAGCGGGATGCGCAACGGTCGGGCGGGCGGTCAGTCCTTGCTGGGTTCGAAGCTCAGCGAGGCCGAATTCATGCAGTAGCGTAACCCGGTCGGCGCGGGGCCGTCCGGGAACACGTGGCCCAGGTGCGCGCCGCAGTTGGTGCAGACGTTTTCGGTGCGCGTCATGCCGTGCGAGCGGTCGACGATGTTGGTGATGGCGCCGGGGACGGCTTCCTCCGAGAAGCTGGGCCAGCCGCAGCCCGCGTCGAACTTCGTGCCCGACTCGAAGAGCTTGGCGCCACAGCACACGCAGTGGTAGCTGCCGTCGTCCCAATGGGCTTCGTACTTGCCGGTGAAGGGGCGTTCGGTGGCGGCATGGCGCGTGACCTGGAAAGCGACCGGTTCGGCGCCTTTCTCGGCCAGCTCGGCCTTCCATTCGGCATCGGTCTTCTGGATCTTGGGATTGAAAGCGGAAGTCATGAGGAGCAGCTGATTTCGATGGTGGACGCCCAGTCGGGCGGAAAGCCGGCATAGACCTCG
>CALRYR010000440.1:0-4274 GCA_943372425.1 Variovorax sp. YR752
CGCCAGCCAGGGCTGCCAGGCATTGAGGTTGCCGATGTAGCCGAACACGTTGTTGAGCAGGAAGAAGCTGATGCCGATCATCACGCCGCCGAACACATACGCGGTGATGCTGCCCGAGCGGAAGTGCAGGTAGGCAAAGGGCAGGGCGAGCACCACCATCACCAGGCAGGACAGCGGGTAGAACACCTTGCGCCAGAACTGGATCTCGTAGCGTTGTGCGGTCTGGCCGTTGGCCTCGAGATGCTGGATGTACTCGAACAGGTCGAGCGTGCGCATACGGTCGGGTTTGAGCAGCGCGACCGACACCATCTCGCTGGTGATCGACGTGGGCCAGCGCAGCTCGGGCACCTGCTTGGTCACGACCTGAGCCTTGTCGGCGGCGCGGGTGTCGTAGCTCTGTTGCTCGGCGTTGGTCAGGAGCCAGGCGCCGTCGACGATGCGGGCCGTGGCGGCCTGCGTCTGCGACGCCACGTAGCCCTTGCCGTCGAACTCGAAGATGCGCGGGTTGGTCAGCGTGCCGTCGCGGCCCATGGCTGCCACGTTGACGGCATACGACATGTCGCCCTGCTTCTCCTTCATCCAGGCGCCCGTGGTGCCGACCGTGGCCAGCACGTCGCCGCGAAAACGCGCCTTGAGCACCTGGGCGCTGCGGTCGGCCACCGGCGCCAGGTAGTCGCCGACCGCGAAGGTCAGCACCACGAAGCCGGCGCCCAGCAGCAGCAGCGAGCGCAATGCCCGCCACGGCCCGAGCCCGCTGGTGCGCAGAATGGTGTATTCCGAACTCTGCGCCAGCCGCGCCATCACGAAAATGGTGCCGATCAGCACCGTGATGGGGAGCAGTTCGTACAGGTGGCTGGGCACCAGCAGCGCCACATAGGCCAGCGCCTGCGGCGCGCCATAGCCGAGGCTGTCGGGCTGGCCGATGTCGCTGAGCTCGTCCACGAAGTCGAAGAAAAAGAACAGGGCGAGGAAGCCGAGGGTGACGAAGGCCACGGCCTTCAGCACCTCGCTGTAGATCAGTCGGCGGATGGTCTTCATGCGCGGGCAGGGGCGGAGGAGGCCGCTGCGCGCCGGTGCACGCGCAGCCCCCAGTTGTAGTTGCGCTTGAGCAGCCAAAGGCTGGCCAGGAGCAGGATGCCCCCGTGCAGCAAAAGCATGAAGGCGACCATGCCGATGCGGCCGGAGCCGATCCAGTTCTGGCCCAGGTTCAGCAGGTTGAAGTACACAACGAAGGCGAACATCGCCAGCAGCAGGTTGGCACTGCGGCCCACCCGCGGGTTGACGTTCGACAGGGTCAGGGCGAGCAGCACGAAGTTGATACCGGCGAGCAGCAGGCCGATGCGCCACGCGAGCTCACCCCGGTTCGGCGGCGACGGTTCGGCCAGCAGGCGCAGGGTGGGGCGGGCGCGCAGCGGCGTCGAATCGGTGACCGCGGCCACGTCGCTGCCGACCTTGGTGCCGTAGCTTTCGAACTCGCTGATCTTGAGGGTCTTCTCGTCGAGCGAGCGCTCCAGCCGCTGGCCGTTGTTCAACATCAGGTAGCGGGAATCGCCCACGCTCTCGATGCGGCCGCTGCGTGCCGACGTGACGATCTGCAGGTTGCGCTCGATCGAGGAGATGAAGACGTTGGTGGCCGTCGCGGCGTCGGGCGTGTCCTTGTCGATGAAGAACACGCGGTTACGGGTGGAGGATTCGCGGAATTCGCCCGGCGCGATGCGTTCCAGGTCGCCGCGGCTTTCATACTGCGCGCGCATGCCCTGGGTCTGCGAGTTGGCCCAGGGCCAGCCGACCAGCGCCAGCACGGCGATCAGCAGCAGCACCGGCCATGCGAAGCGGAACAGCGGCTGCACGAAATCGACCAGCCCGCGGCCGCTGGAGAACCAGATCACCATCTCGCTGTCGCGGTACATGCGCGACAGCGTGCTCACGATCGCCACGAACAGGCTCAGGCTGAGGATGGTCGGCATGTAGCCGAGCACCGTGTACGCCATCACGAGCAGCACGTCGGAGGGGTTAACGCTGCCCTTGGAGGCGAGGCCGAGCGAGCGGATCAGCATCATGGTCATCACGATGGTGATGAGCACCACGAGCGTGGCACTGAAGCTGCGTGACAGCTCCTTGCGCAAAGAGGAATGGAATAACATCGTCGAGCGAAAGAAAAGGATTATGGACTTTCAACTCAAGACCCTCAGCACCGCCCAGGCGGCCACCGAAAAGACCGATGCGTTGATCGTGCTCGTCGCCGATGGTTCGAAGGCGGTGCCGCCTTCCGGCTCCGACGCGCTCGCCACGGCCATCGACGCCGTGCGCAAGGCCGGCGACCTGCCTGCCAAGGCCGGCAAGCTGCTCGCACTGTACCGGCCGGCCGGTGTGACCGCGCCGCGCGTGCTGCTCGTCAGCGCTGGCGATGGCTCCGCCGGAGCGGTGCGCAATGCCGTCGGCGCAGCCATCCAGGCGGCGAAGGCCGCCGCGCCGAAGCGGGTCACGCTGCTGATGGCGCCGGGCCTGGACGGCCTGGCCGTGCGCGCTGCCGTGATCGCCGCGGCCGATGCCAGCTATGTCTACACCACCACCAAGCCAAAGGTCGAGGCGCGCACCATCCGCCAGGTGGTGGTCGGGGTGGCTGACGCGTCCGCCGTGAAGGCGGTCTTCGCTGAAGCAGCCGCCACGGTGGCCGGCATCGAATTTGCCAAGGAATGGGGCAACCGGCCCGCCAACCACTGCACGCCGACGCTGCTCGCGGGCGCCGCCCAGGAACTGGGCGCGCTGCCGCGCATCCAGTGCGAAGTGCTCGGCCCCAAGGAAGTCGCGAAGCTGGGCATGGGCTCCTTCGCGGCCGTGGCGCAGGGCTCGTCGGAACCGCTGCGCTTCATCGTGCTGCGCTACCAGGGCGCAGGCAAGGATCAGGCGCCGGTCGTGCTGGTCGGCAAGGGCATCACCTTCGACACCGGCGGCGTGTCGATGAAGCCGGCCGCCGAGATGGACGAGATGAAGTTCGACATGTGCGGCGCGGCCAGCGTGCTGGGCGTGTTCCGCGCGCTGGCCGAACTCAAGCCCGCGATCAACGTCGTGGGCCTGATTCCCGCGGCCGAGAACATGAACGACGGCAAGGCGCTCAAGCCCGGCGACGTCGTGACCAGCATGAGCGGCCAGACCATCGAGGTGCTCAACACCGACGCCGAGGGCCGCCTCATCCTCTGCGATGCATTGACCTACGCGAAGCGCTTTTCGCCGGCCGCCGTCATCGACATCGCGACGCTGACCGGTGCCTGCGTCGTCGCCCTGGGCGGCGTGCGCAGCGGCCTGTTCTCGAGCGACGAATCGCTCGCGAGCGCGCTCAGCGCCGCCGGCGATCGCGCACAGGACCTGTGCTGGCGCCTGCCGCTGGACGACGAATACGCCGAAGGGCTCAAGAGCAACTTCGCCGATGTGGCCAACATCGCCGGTCGCGCGGGTGGCGCCATCACGGCCGCCAAGTTCCTGCAGCGCTTCGCGGGCGACTTCCCGTGGGCGCACCTCGACATCGCCGGCTCGGCCTGGAAGAGCGGCGGCGCCAAGGGGTCGACCGGCCGGCCGGTCGGCCTGCTGCTGTCTTACCTGCTGGCCCGGGCGGAGGGGGGCGTTGGCGCACCCGCCGCCGCGCCGCGCAAGGCCGCACGCAAGACGCGCACGGCCGCCTGAGCCCGCTTGCAGCGTGACCGAGATCGACTTCCACTTCAACACGCCCGACAAGGTGAACTACGCCTGTCGGCTGCTGCGCAAGGCCGTGGCGGCACGCGGCGCGCGGGTCGTGGTGGTCGGTGACGCGCCGACGATCGATGCGATCGACGCGGCGCTGTGGCAGTTCTCGGCGGTCGACTTCATCGCGCACTGCCGCGCCAGTGCGGAGCCGTCGGTGCTGGCGCGCTCGCCAGTGGTGCTGATGGACGGCGCGGACACCGCATTGCCGCACCAGCAGGTGCTGCTCAACCTCGATGCAACGGTACCGAACGGCTTCGAGCGCTTCGAGCGCCTGATCGACATCGTGACCGACGACGAACTGGACCGCCGGGATGCCCGGACGCGCTGGCGGCACTACGCCGACCGCGGCTATGCGATCACCCGGCACCAGTTCCAGGGGAGTGCGTCGCGATGAACACGCCCCGCGTGCCGCCTCGCTTCGTGCCGACCCTCACGACGGTGCTGGAACCGCTGATGCCCTTGGTGCCGAGCGAACCTGTGACGCCCGTGCAGGCCGAGACGGTCGCGGCGCCCGAGGTGCCGGTGCCCGTGCC
>CALRYR010000441.1:0-4237 GCA_943372425.1 Variovorax sp. YR752
CGCCCGACCATGCGGTCGAGCCGGCCGCCGACGTAGCCGCAGATGCTGCCGATGACCGCACCGACGACGAAGGACAGGCTCACGGCCGAGGCCGCGATCATCAAGTCGAGCCGGGCCGCGGCGATGGTGCGGCTGAACACGTCGCGCCCGAGTTGGTCGGTGCCGGCCCAGTGCAGCGCGCTCGGCGCCTGCAGCGCGATGGCGACGTTCGATGCGATCGGGTCGTACGGCACGATCCACGGCCCGATGGCCGCCAGCACGCACAGGATGGCAACGCCGACCGCGGCGACCGCCGTCAACGGGTTGCCGCGCAGCACCCACGCGACATGGTTCAAGGTGGCGGTGCTCATTCGATGGAGATGCGGGGGTCGGAGATGCTGTAGAGGATGTCGACCGTCAGGTTGACCATCACGAAAATCGAGGCCATCAGCAGCACGAAGCCCTGCACCGGCGCGTAGTCCGATGCGAGCAGCGCGTCGAGTGCGTACGACGCCACGCCCGGCCACGAGAAGACCTTCTCGACCAGCACGTTGGCGCCCAGCATGGTGGAAAACACGATGCCCAGGATCGTCAGCACCGGGAGCACCGCATTGCGCAGCGCGTAGGTGACAACGATGCGCCAGGCCGGAAGCCCGATGGAACGCGCGGTGCGCACGAAGTCGCTGCCCAGCGCCGCCAGCATCGAGGCGCGCGTGATGCGGGCAATCGGTGCCAGCACGAAGAGCGCCATCGTCAGGGCCGGCAGCACCAGTTGTTTGGCTGCGGCCCACCAGCCGGCCATGTCGCCGGCGATGAGGAAGTCGATCAGCAGGAAGCCGGTGACACGTGGCGCCGCGCTGGTGAAGACGTCGAGCCGCCCGGTCGGGTCTGGCGCGATGCCGAACATGTAATAGAAGACGTAGACCAGCAGCAGGCCGGACACGAAGGTGGGTACACACACGCCGACCACGCAGAACATGCGCACCGCGTGGTCGATGAAGGAACCGGCGCGCAGCGCGGCCAGGATGCCCAGCGGCACGGCGCTGACCAGCGCGATGAGCAGGGCGGTGAAGGTGAGTTCGAGCGACGCGGGGAGGCGCTGCCGGATGTCGGCCACCACCGGCTGGCCGGTGGTGAGCGAACGGCCGAGCTTGCCGGTGCCCACGTCCTTCAGATAGAGAAAGAGCTGCTCGGGCACGGGCTTGTCCAGCCCCATCTGCTTGCGCACCATCTCGATCTCTTCCTTGCCCGAGTTGGCCCCCGAGGCGAAGAACACCGCCGGGTCGCCGGGCAGCACGCGCATCAACAGGAAGGTGAAGACGAGCACGCCGAACAGCGCCGGCAGCGAGGAGACGAAGCGCCGGCCCGTGCGGCGCAAGGTGGTGGCAAGCAGGCTCACGTTACTTGCGGCTCACGTCGCGGAAGTCGACCTGCCGGTGGAACTGGTAGACGTAGCCGTCGAGCGACGGCACCATCACCGCGTCCTGGCTGGCCTGCCAGATCGGGATCTGCGCCATCAGGTCGAAGGCCATCGCGTTGAGCTGCTTGGCGTAGGCCGCGTACTTGGCCGGGTCGGTCTCGAAGCGCGCCTTCTCGGCGATCTCGACCAGCTTCGGGTCGTTCAGCGAGCTGTAGTTCCAGCGCTGGTTACCGGTGTAGAAGTTGCGATAGAAGTAATCGTTCGACGGCAGCCAGGCCACGATGTTCTCGGTGAAGAAGGGCGCCTTCTTCTCGTTGATGAGCGTGGACATCTGCGCGTCGGGCAGCTTCTGGATGTCGACCTTGATGCCGATCTTGGCGAGCGATTCCTTGATGAGCGCGGCCATCGGCTCGGCGATGTTGGCCTGGCCGAGGTTGAAGGCGAAAGGCGTCTCGAAGCCGTTCGGGAAGCCGGCCTCGGTCAGCAGCTGCTTGGCCTTCACCAGGTCGAGCTTCACAGGTTGCGCGATGGGGAAGTCGGCGCTCGGCGGGCCATCGGTCCAGGTCGCGTTGAACAGCGGCTTGCCGCGGCCGAACAGCGCCGCCTTGAACATGTCGTCGTAGGGCAACGCGTAGGCGATGGCCTGGCGCACCTTGACGTTGTTGAAGGGGGCCATCTGCGTGTTGAACGAGATGAAGCTGACAGCGTTGTACTGCGGCGTCGAGATGACCTTGACCTTGCCCTTGGTGGCGAGCGACGCGGCGTCGTTGGCCTGCAGGTCGATGGCCAGGTCGGCATCGCCGCGCTCGACCAGATTGGCGCGCGTCGCGGCTTCGGGAATCGTCTGCGCGATCACGCGCTTGAAGGGCGCCGGCTTGCCGTCGGCGCTGCGGGTCCAGGCCTCGTTGCGCTTGAGGATGATCTGTTCACCCGGCTTGAAGGTCTCGACGCTGTAGGCGCCGCTGCCGGCGGTGTTCTCCTTCAGCCAGGTCTGCGCCCACGGATCTTCGGCCGTCGCGTGCGACTTCGCGACCTTCGAGTTGATGATGATCGGGTAGACGGTGGCCAGGTTCGACAGCGCCAGGCGGTCGGGCTTGGGCAGTGTCACCTCGAAGGTGCTGGCATCGATCACCTTGAACTGCTCGGGCTTGGTCATGGAGCCGGTCAGCAGCTGCGCGGCGGCCAGCGACTTGGCGCTCACGGCGCGGTCGAGCGACCATTTCACGTCGTCGGCCGTCACAGGCGTGCCGTCCTGGAACTTCGCGTCCTTGCGCAGGTAGAAGGTGATCTTCAGGCCGTCGGGGCTGATGAGGTAGCGCTCGGCCAGTTCGCCGCGGATCTTCTCCAGGTCGAACACCCAGTTGTCGCCCTGCTTCTTCTTGCCGAAGGACACGAGGCGGTCGTAGGTGCTCATGCCGACCGTGAAGGCTTCGCGGGTGGTGCCGAGCATGGTCGGGTCGAGCGTGTTCACGGTGCCGCCGGTGACGAAGCGCATCGTCTCTGCACGGCTCTGGGCGGAAGCGGGCGCGCTCAACAGCGCGACGGACATCGCGATGGCGGAGGCAACGAAGAAGGGGAGTCGCTGGGTCTTCATGGTTTCGCTCTCGATCAATGAAATGTGGAGATGGGCGGGAGGTCAGAACTTGAGCGGCGGCGCATCGACCGCGAGGCCGACGCGCTGGACCACGGCTTCGAGTTCGCGCGTGGTGATGTCGTCGATGCGCATGCCCGGCGAGCGGATCGCGTTGCAGGCGATGGCGCCGCGGCGCATGTAGATGTACTTGCGCAGGGCGAGGCCGATCTTGGGCTGGAACTCGTAGCGGATCAGCGGGCAGTACTTGTCGTACATGGCGGCTGCGCCGGCTTCGTCGCCGGCCGCGAAGCGTTCGTAGATGGCCGCGAGGATCTCGGGGAAGGCGAAGCCGGTCATGGTGCCGACGGCGCCACGCTGCAGCTCTTCGAGCAGGTACACGCCGCCCAGGCCGCCGAAGATGCGCATGCTGTCGCCGGCGAGTTCGCGGATGCGCGTGATCTTCTGGCCGACCGGCGGCTCTTCCATCTTGATCATGCCGACGCCGCCTTCGCGGCCGAGCTTCGCCACGACCTCGGCCTTGATCTCGGTGCCGAAGGAATCGGGGAAGTCGTGAATGATCACTGGGATGGCAACCGATTGGGCCAGCGTCGCGTAGTACTCGAACTGCATCGCATCCGATGCGCCGTCGAGCGGAGCCGCGAACACCGCCGTCGCACCGAGCTCCTGCGCCTCGCGCGCCTGCTCGATGGCGCCGGCCAGGCCCAGCGCACGCACGCCGACCCACACCGGCAACCGGCCTTCCGCGCACCGCACGAAGGTATCGACGACCGTGCGGCGCTCCTGACTCGACAGCTTGTGCGCCTCGCCGAGGAAGCCGAGGATGGCCAGGCCGGCGACGCCTGCGCGCACCTGGAATTCGACCAGGGTGCCGATGCTGGCGAGGTCGAGCGCGCCGTCGGCCTGGAAGGGCGTTGGGCAGATCACGTAGACGCCCGAAGGCGCAGCGGAAGAGGCGGGGACAGTCATGAAGGCTCCGTGGCGTCGGTCATCGCACGGGATGACCGGGGTCGACGTGCATTCTTCGTGTGGGCTGCGCGCATGTCGCGTGCCTTTGTGTGCGGCATCCTTAACCTGCTGTTAAGCGCCTCGCTCGCCGAGCCGAAGCGGTGCGCAACGCGCACCAACACGGTGGCGTCGTTCGCGAACCTGGTGCGCGGTGGACCTCAGTGCGCAGCGTCCGCCAGCGCAGCGGTCGGCAGGTGGGGGGTGTCGTGCGGGCTCTCGAAGCCCTGGCGCTGCATCAG
>CALRYR010000442.1:0-4237 GCA_943372425.1 Variovorax sp. YR752
AGACCACCTGCACCGGCGTGGAAATGTTCCGCAAGCTGCTCGACCAAGGTCAAGCGGGCGACAACGTGGGCGTGCTGCTGCGCGGCACGAAGCGCGAAGAAGTCGAGCGCGGCCAAGTGCTGTGCAAGCCGGGTTCGATCAAGCCGCACGTGCACTTCACCGCCGAGGTCTATGTGCTGTCGAAGGACGAAGGCGGCCGTCACACGCCGTTCTTCAACAACTACCGTCCGCAGTTCTACTTCCGTACGACGGACGTGACCGGTGCGATCGAGTTGCCGAAGGACAAGGAAATGGTCATGCCTGGCGACAACGTCAGCATCACCGTGAAGCTGATCAACCCGATCGCGATGGAAGAAGGCCTGCGCTTCGCCATCCGCGAAGGCGGCCGCACCGTGGGTTCGGGCGTCGTGGCCAAGATCCTCGACATCTAAAGGATTCCACAGGGGTATAGCTCAATTGGCAGAGCGTCGGTCTCCAAAACCGAAGGTTGTAGGTTCGATTCCTACTGCCCCTGCCACCTAGGTGGCGCTCCTGAAAAGCCCATCGGTCGACCCGATGGGCTTCTCTGTCTTCAAAGACACTTTGAATCGAAGGCCGCAAGGTCGCAGGAAATCAGCCGAAATGGCCACTTCTCAAATCGAAACCGTGAGCACCGGCGCCGACAAAGCCAAACTGGCTGCGGCGGTCGTCCTGGCTGTGGGCGCGGTCGTGGCTTTCTACCTGCTGTCGCGCCAGGGTTCGCTGGTGCAGTGGGGTGCGCTGCTCGTCGGCCTGGCCGCAGCGGTGGGTGCCTTCGCGAGTTCCGAAAGCGGTCGCCAGCTGTGGGCCTTTGGCCGCGATGCCTGGCGTGAAGTCAAGAAAGTCGTCTGGCCCAGCCGCAAGGAAGCCATTCAGATGACGGCGTACGTGTTCGCTTTCGTGGCGGTCATGTCGCTTTTCCTGTGGGCCACGGACAAGACCCTCGAGTGGGTGTTCTTCGACCTCATTCTGGGCTGGAGAAAATAAATGACTGACGCTGTCGAAACCACGCCAGAAGCCACGCCAATTCTCGCGGCTCCGACCAACCCGGACTTCCGCTGGTACGTCGTGCATGCCTATTCGGGCATGGAGAAGGCTGTCGAGCGAAACATCACCGAGCGCATCAACCGCGCCGCGATGCAGGACAAGTTCGGCCGCATCATGGTGCCGACCGAAGAAGTCGTCGAGATCAAGAACGGCCAGAAGCGCACCACCGAGCGCCGCTTCTTTCCTGGCTACGTTCTGGTCGAGATGATCATGGACGACGAGAGCTGGCACCTGGTGAAGCACACCAACAAGGTGACGGGCTTCGTCGGCGGCGCCAAGAACCGCCCCGCCCCGATCTCGCAGAAAGAGGTCGAGGACATCGTCAGCCAGATGCAGCAGGGCACCGAGAAGCCGCGCCACAAGGTCGAGTTCACCGTCGGCGAATTCGTGCGCGTCAAGGAAGGTCCTTTCACCGACTTCAACGGCACCGTGGAAGAAGTGAACTACGACAAGAACAAGGTTCGCGTGTCCGTGATGATCTTCGGACGCGCCACCCCGGTCGAACTGGGCTTCGCGGAAGTCGAGAAGACCTGATTTTCAACGGGCGGCGCCGGCTGTGTCGGCATCGTCTTTTCCGGTTTCCTGCCTCCCGACTCGGCAGGAAACGTCACCCTAGAGTCGTCAACCCCGGGGAGCCGCGGCCGAGTGCCGAGGCGATATCACCCGCAAGGAGCAAAGCATGGCGAAAAAAATCGTCGGCTTCATCAAGCTGCAAGTGCCAGCTGGTAAGGCCAACCCGTCACCACCCATCGGTCCCGCACTGGGCCAGCGTGGTCTGAACATCATGGAGTTCTGCAAGGCGTTCAACGCGCAAACGCAGAGCTACGAGCCGGGTCTGGCGCTGCCGGTGGTCATCACCGCCTTCGCGGACAAGAGCTTCACCTTCATCATCAAGTCGCCGCCGGCCGGCGTCCTGATCAAGAAGGCCCTCAAGCTGGACAAGGGCTCGGCCCGTCCGCACCTGGACAAGGTCGGCAAGATCACGCGCGCACAGCTCGAAGAGATCGCCAAGACCAAGATGAAGGATCTGACGGCGGCCGACATGGACGCCGCTGTCCGCACCATCGCGGGCACCGCCCGTTCGATGGGTGTCAACGTGGAGGGCGTGTGAAATGACCAAGCTGACCAAGAAGGCCAAGGCCCTGCAAGGCAAGGTCGACAGCAACAAGCTGTACCCGCTCGCTGACGCGATCGTCCTGGTGAAGGACGCCGCCACTGCCAAGTTCGATGAATCCATCGACGTGGCCGTGCAACTCGGCATCGACGCGAAGAAATCGGACCAGGTCGTGCGTGGCGCCGTCGTGCTGCCCAACGGCACCGGCAAGACCAAGCGCGTCGCTGTGTTCGCCCAGGGCGCCAAGGCGGAAGAAGCCAAGGCCGCTGGCGCCGACATCGTCGGCATGGACGACCTCGCTGCCATGGTGAAGGCCGGCGACATGCCGTTCGACGTCGTGATCGCCGCACCGGACGCCATGCGTGTCGTCGGTACGCTGGGTCAGATCCTCGGCCCGCGCGGCCTGATGCCCAACCCGAAGGTCGGCACGGTCACGCCGGACGTCGCCACGGCCGTCAAGAACGCCAAGGCGGGTCAGGTGCAGTTCCGCGTCGACAAGGCTGGCATCGTGCACGGCACGATCGGCCGTCGCTCGTTCGACAACGACAAGCTGCAGGGCAACCTGGCCGCGCTGATCGACGCGCTGGTCAAGGCCAAGCCGGCGACCAGCAAGGGCGTGTACCTGCGCAAGGTTGCCGTGTCGTCGACGATGGGCCTCGGCGTGCGCGTCGACACCCAGTCGATCGCACAGAGCTGATGTGAAGAATTTGCCGTGCCCTCCGGGGTGCGGCGATGTGGTGGGCCGTTGCAGCATCGTCCTCGGACGAGTGCAACGGGCCATCCAAGACCGCTGGCGTGCAGTTCGCTGTACTTAATCGATGCCCTCGGGCATCACCAGCGCAGATGGCGATCCCGCTGCAAGGAATCAGGTTTCCGAAACAGTTGGTCGCTGCATGTAGCGCGTCTCGAGGCCTCGGCGAAAGCCAAGCCGGAAGGCGCATCAAAAGGAGTAGACCTTGAGTCTGAATCGCAGTGAGAAAGAAGCGGTCGTCAGTGACGTGACCAGCCTCGCCGCAAAAGCTCAAACGCTCGTGATGGCGGAATACCGTGGCATCACGGTGGCTGACATGACCAAATTGCGCAATACCGCGCGCAGCCAGGGCGTGACGCTCAGCGTGTTGAAGAACACGCTGGCTCGCCGTGCTGTCGCCGGAAGTGCATTTGAGATCGTCGGCGACCAGATGACCGGTCCGCTGATCTACGGCTTCTCCGAAGACGCTGTGGCTGCCGCGAAAGTGGTGGCTGATTTCGCGAAGACCAACGACAAGTTGGTGATTCGCGGCGGCGCATTCGGTGGCAAGGCCCTGGACGTGAACGGCGTGAAGCAACTGGCCAGCATTCCTTCGAAGGAAGTGCTGCTGGCGCAATTGCTGGGCTTGATGCAATCCCCGATTTCCCGCACCGCCCGCGTTCTCGCGGCGCTGGCCGAGAAGCGTGGTGGCGGCGAAGCACCGGCCGAGGCTCCGGCCGAAGCGCAAGCTGCATAAGCCTTGCGTTCGAAAAATTCAACCCAATTGTTAGGAAACCAAAATGGCATTCGATAAAGACGCATTTTTGACCGCGCTGGACAGCATGACGGTCCTGGAACTCAACGACCTGGTCAAGGCCATCGAAGAGAAGTTCGGCGTGAGCGCCGCTGCAATGTCGGCGCCCGCCGCTGGCGGCGGTGCCGCTGCTGCCGTGGTCGAAGAGAAGACCGAATTCAACGTTGTGCTGGCTGAAGTCGGCGCGAACAAGGTGTCGGTCATCAAGGCCGTGCGCGAAATCACCGGCCTGGGCCTCAAGGAAGCCAAGGACCTGGTGGAAGCCGCTCCCAAGGCCGTCAAGGAAGGCCTGTCGAAGGCTGACGCCGACGTCGCCAAGAAGAAGCTGGAAGAAGCTGGCGCCAAGGTGGAACTGAAGTAATTCAGTCTCCCTGAAGGGCTGGAGGTGCTCGAAAGAGCCCTCCAGCCTTTGCCGCTTTCAGAGCGCACCCAAAAGCCGACGTCACAACGCGGCTTTTGAGTGTCTTCTGACCCCGACTGCAGAAGACCCCTTGGTTCGGGTGATGTGCAACGC